>NZ_JANPEO010000274.1:0-18321 GCF_031422975.1 Nocardioides sp.
CCTGCCGGGTGCCGAGCCAGACAAGGCTGACGAGGAAGACGCCGGAGAACAGCACGCCGACGGCTTCGACGGCGGCCTGCCAGATGCCCGACGAGACGCCGGCCTTGCGGGCCTCCTGCGACTGGTCGGCGTAGTTGCGGCCGAACGTATCCTCGCCGCCGATCCCGCGCAGGATCCGCAGTCCGGCCACGATGTCGGTGGCCATCGAGGTCAGCTCGGAGTTGCGGCTGCGTTCGACCTGCTGGCGACGGTGCAGCGGCCGGAGCAGCGGCAGGGCGGCGCCGAGGAGCACCGGTGCGGCCACCAGCACGAGCACTCCGAGCTGCCATGACATCGACAGCACGATCGCCGCCACGGTCAGGTAGGAGACGAGTTGTGCCGCCGAGCGCGCCAGGATCTCGGTCAGTGCGCCGAACTCGTCGGAGTCGCTGGACGCGACGCTGAGCACCTCGCCCGTGGGGGAGCGACGCGGCAGCACGTGGCCCATCTGGGCGATCTTGCGGGTCACCATCTGGGTCGTGCCGTAGAGACTGATCAGCCAGCTACGGACGATCAGGGTGTGGAAGACGACGCCGAAGACGCCACCGATCACGACCACCCCGAGCATCACGGCCGACCACTTCAACAGCTCGGTCGTCGAGCCGCCGAGGATCCCGTCGTCGACGGCCCTGCCGAAGATGTAGGGGCCCAACGTCAGCGGCATCAGCCACAGCAGACAGGCCAGGGACGACAGCGCGATAACCTGCCACTGCTGGCGCAACATCCACCTCAGGAACGCCGCAGGCGTCCGGGTGTCGGGGTCCGGAGTGGGTGCGTCGTTCGTCCCGGTGAAGAACGTCGCGATCCGTGGTGGGAAGTCCTGCATGCGACCGCCAGCCTAGGCGCCCGCCCGGACCTCACGCGACGCCTTTAATCACCTCAGCGGCGAGTCGGCGTGAATGCCCTGCCGAGTCGGCGTGAACCAGCGTGTGTTGGCGCCGACTCGGCGGTCCATTGGCGCCGACTCGTCAGACGTGGACCGGGTAGTCGGTGTAGCCGGCCTCGTCGCCGCCGTAGAACGTGTCCGGGGCGGGCGCGTTGAGCGGCAACCCCTCCGCGAGCCGGCGCGGCAGGTCCGGGTTGGCGATGAACGAGCGGCCGAACGCCGCGGCGTCGATCAGCCCGGCTCCGATCAGCCGCTCGGCCTTGGCGGCGTCGTAGTTGCCCGCGCCCACGATGACGCCCGGGTGGGCGGCCCGGAGGTCGCGGCGGTAGTCGTCGCTGAGCTGCGGGCCGCCGGCCCAGTCGGGCTCGGACAGGTGCAGGAAGGCCAGGTTGCGCCTGCTCAGCTCGCCGGCGACGTACAGACCGGCCTCCGCGCCGGAGGGGTCCTCGGTGCCGTTGAAGGAGCCGATCGGTGAGATCCGGATGCCGACGCGGTCGGCCGACCAGGCGCCGACGACGGCGTCGGTGACCTCGAGCATCAAGCGGGCGCGGTTCGTGAGCGAGCCGCCGTAGCCGTCGTCGCGCAGGTTGCTGTCGGCAGCGAGGAACTGGTGCAGCAGGTAGCCGTGCGCGCCGTGGATCTCGACCAGGTCGAAGCCGGCCTCCCGGGCGTTGAGCGTCGCGCGGCGGTAGTCCTCGATCACGCGTGGGATCTCGTCTAGCTCGAGGGCGCGCGGTGTGGGGCAGTCGGCCCGGGTCGGGTGGCCGTCCGCTCCGCGGATCGTCGTGCGGTTGCGGTACGGCGCAGCGCTGGCCGACACCGGGAGCGCCCCGTCGTGGAAGGACTCGTGCGAGACCCGGCCGACGTGCCACAGCTGCGCGGCGATCCGGCCACCGGCGGCGTGCACCGAGTCGGTGATCGTGCGCCAGCCGGCGACCTGCTCGTCGTTGTGGATGCCGGGGGTGTCCATGTAGCCCTTGCCCTGGGGGCTGATCTGCGTGCCCTCGGAGATCACCAGTCCGGCGCTGGCCCGCTGGACGTAGTACTCCTGCATGAGCTCGTTGGGGACGTCGCCGGGCGCGGTCGCGCGCATCCGGGTCAGCGGGGCCATGAAGACGCGGTTGGGCGTCGTCACCGCACCGAGGGTCAGGGGCTCGAAGAGGGTGGTCACGTGGAGCCCAACCGGACGTGGGTGACCCCTATTCCGAAGGGGCCGGTACGCAGGCGGTGTTCAGGCGACCAGGCTGCGACGGATGACGCGGTCGTGGACCGCGAGCATCGACGCGACGGTGGCCGACCACGGGAACTCCTCGGCGCGGGCGCGCGCTCCGGCACGGCGTACGGCCTCGGGCCGGGTGGCGAGGTCGAGGACGGCGTCCGCGAGCGCGCCAGGGTGCGGGCGGCCCCAGGCGCCCGAGGAGGCGTCGACCAGCTCGCGGGCTCCGCCGCGGTCGGCGGTGACGACGGGGGTGCCGCAGGCCAGGGCCTCGAGCACGGCCAGTCCGAACGTCTCGCTCGGGCAGACCGACAAGGAGACGTCCGCGGCGGCGATACGACGGGCCAGGTCCGGGCGCCCTTCGATGAAGCCGTGGAAGGTGACGGGTGCCCCGGCGGCGAGCTCGACCAGCTCGGACAGGTGCGGGCCGTCGCCGTACACGTCGAGCTGGACGGGGACGTCGCGGCGGTGGAGCTCGACGGCCGTCGCCACCGCCAGGTGGGGGCTCTTCTCGCGGGACAGGCGGCCGAAGTGCGTGAGCCGCAAGGGTCCGGTCGTTCGCACGGCCGGCGTGGCCGGGCGGAAGGTGTCGAGATCGACGCCCAGCGGCACCCGCACCATCGGGCAGCCAGCGGCGGTGGCTGCCTCGGCGAACTCGTCCCGGGCGTATCGCGAGGTGACGACGACGGTGTCGAAGCTGCGGACGAGGATGCGATTGAGCAGGGCGATCGAGACCTTGGACGTCGTGTCGAGACCGGTGCGCATCGCGAACATGTCGCTGAGGCGCTCGTGCGAGAGCAGCACGGACCCCACGCCTGATCGTCGTGCCCAGCGGGCGACGGGGAGCAGGGTGAGCTTGTCGCTGAGCTCCACCGACGTCGGTCGCCACGACTCCAGCACCTCGGTGACGCGCCAGGGCTCGACGATCAACCGGTAGCCACCGCCGACCTTCGGCGCGCGCAGTTGTACGACGTCACCGGCGGGCGTCGAGACTCGTGAGTCCGCCGGACCGGGGATCACCAGCAGTCGCTCGCAGCCGGCTGCGACGTAGCCGGCGCCGAGTGCGTGGATGGCGGTCTTCATGCCGCCCGAGGCGGGACCGATGAAGTTGGCAAGTTGAGCGATCCGCATGGGTGCACGGTGGTGCACCGCGGTGAACGCGAGGGTGGGTCGAGGTGTCCGGGGCACGACAGTGCGTGCATCGCGAGGCAGTATGGGATCCATGAAGTTCACACGGGGTGTTGTCGATGACGAGAGCTCGCTGGAAGTGGAGCGAGCGCCACACACGGCGGCGGGTGTCACCGCCGTGGTCAAGGCCATGGAGATGGGGGTCGCCCAGATGGGCGTGCGCCGCACGGCCCAGACCTTGCTGCGGCTCAACCAGGTCGACGGGTTCGACTGCCAGGGCTGCGCCTGGCCCGACCCGGATCCGGAGCACCGGCACACGGCCGAGTTCTGTGAGAACGGGGCCAAGGCCGTCGCCGAAGAGGCGACCAAGGAGCGGGTAGGTCCGGACTTCTTCCGCCAGCACTCGGTCGCCGACCTCGAGCAGCGCACGGAGTACTGGCTGGGCAAGCAGGGTCGGATCACCGAGCCGATGGTGCTGCGCGCGGGCGCGACGCACTACGAGCCGATCTCCTGGGAGGGAGTCTTCGCCACGATGGCCGGGCACCTCAACCGGCTCGACGACCCGGACCAGGCGGTGTTCTACACCTCCGGCAAGACCTCCAACGAGGCTGCGTTCACCTATCAGCTGTTCGCCCGGGCCTTCGGCACCAACAACCTGCCCGACTGCTCCAACATGTGTCACGAGTCCAGCGGCACCGCGCTGGTCGAGACGATCGGCATCGGCAAGGGCTCGGTCAGCCTCGACGACATCCACCAGGCGTCGTTGATCGTCGTCGCCGGCCAGAACCCCGGCACCAACCACCCGCGGATGCTCTCCGCCCTCGAGGAGGCCAAGGGCAACGGCGCACGGATCATCTCGATCAACCCGCTGGAGGAGGCCGGCCTCGTCCGGTTCAAGAACCCGCAGCGCGCCCGCGGCGTCGTCGGGACCGGCACGGCGATGGCCGACCTGCACCTCCCCGTCCGGATCAACGGCGACCTCGCGCTCTTCCAGGCCATCGGTTCCCTCCTCGTCCAGTGGGACGCCCTCGACCACGACTTCCTCGAGCGCTACACCGAGGGCTTCGATCAGTACGTCGCCCACGTCGCCGAGCTCGACTGGGACAAGGTCGAGGCCTCGACGGGGCTGACCCGCGAGAAGATCACCGAGGCTGCGGAGATGTTCCGCGACTCCGACGCCACGGTCACCTGCTGGGCGATGGGCATCACCCAGCACCACAACTCGGTCGCGGTCATCAAGGAGATCGTCAACGTCGCCCTGCTCCAGGGCAACATCGGCCGACCCGGTGCCGGCCTCTGCCCGGTGCGCGGGCACTCCAACGTGCAGGGCGACCGGACGATGGGGGTGTGGGAGCAGGCGCCCGACCACTTCCTCGACGCCCTCGGCGCCGAGTTCGACTTCGAGCCGCCGCGCGAGCACGGCTACGACACCGTCAAGGCGATCCGTGCCATGCGCGACGGCAAGGTGAGGGTGTTCGTGGGGATGGGCGGCAACTTCGTCTCCGCCGCTCCCGACACCGAGGTGACGGAGCGTGCGATGCGCAACTGTGCGCTCACCGTCCACGTCTCCACCAAGCTCAACCGCTCCCACCTCGTCACCGGCGGCGAGGCGCTGATCCTGCCCGTGCTGGGACGAAGCGAGCGTGACCTCACCGGCGGGCGGCTCCAGCGCGTCACCGTGGAGGACTCCATGTCGGCGGTGCACGCCTCGCACGGCCCGCTGAAGCCTGCCTCGCCGCACCTGCGCTCGGAGGTGGACATCATCTGCTCGTTGGCGCTGGCGACGCTGCCGGACTCCCCGGTGCCCTGGGCCGCGATGCGCGACGACTACGGCCAGATCCGTCGCCACATCGCGCGCGTGGTGCCCGGCTGTGCGGCCTACGACGAGAAGGTCGACCAGCCGGGCGGGTTCGTGCTGCCGCACCCGCCGCGGGACACCCGCACCTTCGAGACGAAGTCCGGCAAGGCCGTCATCACCGCCACCCCCATCGAGGTGCTCGATGTCGAGCCCGGCCGGCTGATCCTGCAGACCCTGCGCTCTCACGACCAGTTCAACACCACGATCTACGGGCTCGACGATCGCTACCGAGGCATCAAGGGCGGACGGCGCGTGGTGTTCGTGCACCCGGACGACATCACCGCGATGGACTGGTCCGACGGCGACATGGTCGACCTGGTGGGGGAGTGGGACGACGGCGAACGCGTCGCCCGGGACTTCCGGATCGTCTCCTACGACCAGCCGCGCGGCTGTGCGGCGGCCTACTACCCGGAGACCAACCCGCTCGTCCCGCTCGACGCGACGGCCGAGGGCAGCAACACCCCGGCCTCGAAGTCCGTCATCGTGCGGCTCGAACGCCCCGGCTACGTGCCGACCGATCGGCCCGCCGCGGGTAGTCAGCGCAAGGGTGGGCGGCGCAGCGTCGACCCCGTCCACCTGAGCTGAGCTCGCCGTGACGAACCCCGAGTGCGACCCGCAGGAGACCGTGGCGACCGCGGGCGACGTCGACTGCGGGACTGAGGTGCTGAGGCCACGCGAGGTGCCCCTCGGTGGGCCGCGTGCGATGCGCGTACGTCGCACCCTGCCGCAACGCCAGCGGTCGCTGATCGGGGCCTGGTGCTTCGTCGACCACTACGGGCCGGACCTCGTCACCCACTCGGGTGGGATGAGCGTGGCCCCGCACCCGCACACGGGGTTGCAGACGGTCAGCTGGTTGTTCGAGGGCGAGATCGAGCACCGCGACAGTGCCGGGAACCACGCCCGGGTGCGACCCGGCGAGGTGAACCTGATGACGGCTGGACGTGGGATCAGCCACTCCGAGATCTCCACGCCCACCACGACGACGTTGCACGGCGTGCAGCTGTGGGTGGCCCTGCCCGATGCCAGCCGTCACGTCGATCCGCGCTTCGCCCACCACGCCCCGGCTCCGGTGACGGGGCCCGGCTGGCGGGCGCGCGTGTTCCTCGGCTCGCTGCTCGGCGACACGTCACCGGTGGCGACGTACACCCCGCTCCTCGGCGCCGAGCTGCACCTGGACGCCGGTGCCACCCTCGAGCTCGACGTGGACGACTCCTTCGAGCTCGGGTTCCTCGTCGACCGCGGCGTGCTGCACGTCGGCGAGTGCGACGTGAAGCAGGACCAGCTCGCCTACGTCGCCCCCGGCCGTTCGACGCTCGCGCTGAGCGCGGGCTCCGAGGAGGTGCGCGTGGTCGTGCTCGGCGGCCCGCCGTTCGGGGAGGCGATCGTCATGTGGTGGAACTTCGTCGGCCGCACCCACGAGGAGATCGTCGCGTTCCGCGATGAATGGCAGACCCAGGTCGACGACGTGCACGACAGCCAGGACGTCGCACCCGGGAGGTACGGCGTGGTCCTCGGCGACCACCTGCCGCCGATCCCCGCCCCGCCGCTGCCGAACGCCCGGCTCCGCGCCCGCGGCTGACCAGGCGCGCCGCTCAGACGTATGGCAGCAGGAGGTCGATCGAGTCCGTGGGCGTCTTCAGCGCGATGCCCGACCCGATCGCCTGGAGCTTCCAGCCGTCTCCGTCGCGCGACAGCCTGGCCAGGACGAGCCCCGTCTCCTGCACCCCCAGCGTGAGGGTGAAGCGAGCGAACTCGGCGCCGTCACCGTCGATGAGCCGGCAGTAGGCGTTGCGGATGTACTCCAGCGAGTGACCCTGATAGCTGGTGACCAGGAACAGGATCGTGTCGACCTTGGCGTAGACCTTCGTGAGGTCGACGCTGAGCGCCTCGTCGTCCCCCTCCCCCTTCCCGGTGGTGTTGTCACCGAGGTGCACGACCGAGCCGTCGCGAGTGGCCAGGTTGTTGAAGAAGGCCAGGTCGAAGAACTGGCCGTCGGCGAACTGGACAGCGGAGGCGTCGAGGTCGATGGGCGCGGCACCGCTGCCGATGAACCCGGCGGTGGGGGAGTGCTCCCAGCCGACGGCCATCTGCACGCTCGTGAGCGGCCGCCCGCCCTCGGCCGCCAGCGTCAGCGACTGTCCCTTGCTCAGGTCGATCACGTCGTCGAACCTACCTGCCGGGCAGCCGGAGGTGGGCTGCTCGTGCTCCCCGCGCGGGCGGGATCGGTGTCGGGGTCGAGGAGGCCGACCTACGTCTTGGCCGACTTCTTCGCCTTCTTGACCTTCGGCGGCAGCGTGGCGATGTGCTCGCGCGCCCGCTCGATCCACGCCATCGCGTCCTCGTCGGAGAAGTGGGCGGGCAGCGACAGCCAGCCGCCCATCGGCCGTTCGGGCGGTCCGAACGGCCCGGAGCCCTCGATCGCGGCGAGTTCCGCGAGAGCATCCGGCGATGCCTTGACGCCGATGTCGCTCGCGAACAGCCCGGCGTACATGTTGCCGTTCACGAACGCCCCGACCGAGCCGAACATCGGCTTGATCTCGATGCCCGGCCCGTCGGTGACCAGCGACCGGAAGCGCGCCTTGTCCTCGTCGCTGTGCTTCGGCATCTCCATGATCGTCAGGCTACGGCCGCGGTGAGGCTACGGCGACCCGCGAACGCCGCCAGCTTGTCGAGCGGGGACGCATCGGCCGGGACCTCGACCTCGTCGGTGAAGGCGCCGCGGTCGCGACCGTCCGCGATGATGTCGGAGCCGTGCTCGCTGACCCAGGCCACGACCTCGTCGGACACGACGAGCTGCTGGCCGCTGGTCTGGGCGAAGTCCCAGGCGTGCAGCAGGAACTCGATTGAGAGGATCGCGGCCGCCACCGTCGCCGGCAGCTCGTGGCCGCCGGGGCCCGACACCATGCCCTCGACGCCGCGGGCACGCCAGGCATCGATGGCCGTGCCTGCCATGGTCGAGACCCGGTTCTCCAGCGAGCCCTCCTCCGGGTTCACGACCTCGGCGCCGCCCATGGCACCGACCCCGATGATGGAGTCGAAGAGGTGCTCGGCCAGCGCGTGGCCGTCGAACTCGGCGCACGGCGTCTGCCTGGCCCGGTCCTCGGTGGTGAGGCCGCGCAGGACCGGCTGGAGCACGGCCAGGGTGGCCTCGGCGGCGGTGAGCTCGTCCAGGTTCGCTGGCGCGGCGGCCCACTCGTCGGGGCCGGCGTCGCCGGTGGTGACCAGCCTGTCCAGCCGTTCGAAGAAGTGGTTCCAGCCCTCGGCATGGCCGACGGCCTGCTCCTCGCTCAGCCCCTCGTGCACGAGCGTGACCTCGGTGCCCGCACCGACCGGGGTAAGGGTGATGGTGACGGTGGAGGCATCGGGGTCTAGGCCGCTCATGCCGCCCTCCCAGCCCCAGCCCAGCACGATCCGCTTGCCCGGTTCGACCTCCCGCACGGTGCCGACGGCGATGTTGCCGGGGGTCACCGTCCACCGGAAGTCGCCTCCGGCGCGGAGGTCGATGCGAGCGGTGACGGCCTGCCAGCGGCGCAGCCGCTCGGGCTCGGTGACGAGAGCGAACGCCTCGTCGGCGGAGACGGGGAGGACGGCGGTCTTGGTGAAGGTGGTCATGGCGATTGCCTTTCAGTGGTTGTCATTGCGGTTGTCTTTGCGGTGGTCGTCGTGGAGGTGGTGCGCGTCGGCCACGAGCAGATCGAGCTCGGTGGTCCAGAAGCGGTCGATCTCAGCCTGCAGGTCGCGCAGGCCCTCGGGCCGGACGCGATAGATCCGCTGCCGTCCGACCTTCTCGGCGCTCACCAGGCCGACCTGCTCCATCAGCAACAGGTGCTGGGAGATGGCCGAGCGGGTGATCGTGAAGTCGGCAGCGATCTCGCTGACGGTCCGCGGCTGCGGGGCCAGCAACTGCAGGATCCGGCGCCTGGTGGGCTCTGCGGCTGCGGAGAGGGCGTCGGTCATGGGAATACGTTAGTGATGACTAACGTGTTGTGTCAACGGCGGGTACGGCGACGTGCACCTGATGCGCGAGGATGACGCCCATGGCCGGACCCGTGATCGGAGACGACGGACTCGCGCGCTGCCCGTGGGGCGCAGGCGATCCGGTCAACCTCGCCTACCACGACGCCGAGTGGGGCATGCCGGTCGACGGCGAGGCCGCGCACCTCGAGCGGATCACCCTCGAGGCCTTCCAGTCGGGCCTGTCCTGGCTGACGATCCTGAACAAGCGCGAGGCCTTCCGTGAGGTGTTCGCCGGCTTCGACGCAGAAGTCCTCGCCGCCTTCGGCGCCAGCGACACCGAGCGCCTGATGCTGGAGCCGCGGATCGTCCGCAATCGGCGCAAGATCGAGGCCGCCGTCGCGAACGCCCGCGCGACCGTGATGCTGCGCGAGCAGGGCGGACTCGTCGACTTCCTGTGGTCGTTCCGCCCCGACCGGACGCCCGCGCCGCACGACACCAGCGAGATGGCGACGACCAGCGCCGAGAGCCTCGCGCTCAGCAGAGCCCTGAAGAAGATCGGCTTCGCGCACGTCGGCCCGACCACGATGTATGCGCTGATGGAGGCCATCGGCATCGTGGATGACCATCTCGTCGGCTGTCATCGTCGTGGCACCAGCGGGGTGTGGGCGTGATCACGGGGCTGACGGCCCTCGCCACGAGCGTCCTGCTCCCCGCACTCCTCCTGATCCTGCGATAGACCGCTCCTTGGTCGTGCGCGCGCTAATCTGCGCGTCATGACCCGTGTGCACGCCTTCGCCGACGATGCCCTCCAGGACCTCGACGCGGTGGGCCTCGTCGCGGCCATGCATGACGGCCTGCCCGTCGTGGACGTGATCGAGGCGGCGATCGCTCGCGCCGGGGCCGTCGACGCCGACCTGGGTGCGATGGCGTACGCCGCGTTCGACCGGGCGCGCGCCGAGGCGCGGGCCCCGCGTCCGGGCTACTTCGCCGGCGTGCCGACGTTCATCAAGGACAACGTCGACGTCGAGGGCATGCCCACCCAACAGGGCACCGACGCGTTCGTCGCCAAGGTGAGCCGGCACGATGGGGACTTCGCCCGGATGTTCCTCGCGACCGGCGTTGTCCCTCTCGGCAAGACACGGCTCTCGGAGTTCGGGTTCAACGCCGCGGTCGACCACGCACGACTCGGCCCGGTGCGCACCCCCTGGCATCTCGACCACTACGCCGGCGCCTCCTCGGCGGGCTCGGCGGCCTTCGTTGCGGCCGGTGTGGTCCCGATCGCCCACGCCAACGACGGCGGCGGCTCCATCCGCATCCCGGCCGCGGTCAACGGCCTCATCGGCCTCAAGCCGACGCGCGACCGGCTGGCGCAGGACAAGGCGATGCGCGACATGCCGGTGCGGATCATCTCCGACGGCGTCCTGACCCGGTCGGTGCGCGACACGGCGGCGTTCTATCGCGAGGCCGAGAAGGTCTTCCGGCACCCGCGCCTGGCGCCGATCGGCGACATCACCCGACCCGGCCGTGCCCGGCTCCGGATCGGTGTGGTGACCCAGGGAGTCGGCCGCGATGCCAGCCCCGAGGTCTGCGAGCTGACCCTCAAGACCGCCGCGCTCCTCGAGTCGTTGGGCCATCGCGTGGAGGAGGTCGACTCACCCGTGCCCGACTCGTTCGCCGACGACTTCCTCCTCTACTGGGGGATGCTGGCGATGTTCATCGTGCGCACGGGCCGGGCGTCGTTCGGCTCCACCTGGGATCCGAGCCGCCTCGACAACCTCACCCTGGGACTCGACCGGCACACCCGCCGTCATCTGCACCGACTGCCCGGCGCGATCGCCGCGATCGCCGGCAGCAAGCGCCTCGCGGCGCGGCACCGGGCGACGTACGACGTCACTCTCACCCCCACCCTTGCGACTGCCACCCCCCAGGTCGGCCACCTCTCGCCGAGCGCCGACTACGAGGAGATCATGGACCGTCTGCTCGACTGGGTGGCCTTCACACCGCTGGCCAATGCGACCGGCGAACCCGCGATCTCCCTGCCGTTGGCGACCACGTCCTCGGGCCTGCCGCAGGGGATGATGCTGGGCGCCGGACGGGGTCGCGAGGCCCGGTTGCTCGAGCTCGCCTACGAGTTGGAGGAGGCCGCTCCGTGGCCCCGGATCCAGGACGGGATTCAGGGCTGACGGGGGCCGCGCCGACACGATTTCAGTTCCCGCTCGGGCCTGTGTATTCTTCTCCGTCGTTGCCCCTTTAGCTCAGTCGGCAGAGCGTCTCCATGGTAAGGAGAAGGTCTACGGTTCGATTCCGTAAAGGGGCCCTGGGTTGGAGTTCGTCGTAGTCTGGCGGCATCCGCCTGGCGGCGGGGTAGCTCAGGTGGTTAGAGCACACGGCTCATAATCGTGGTGTCGCGGGTTCGAGTCCCGCCCCCGCTACCGAACAGCCTCGATCGATACGCAACCAATAAGGACTTCCCGTGGCCAGCAAGAGCTCTGACGTTCGCCCCAAGATCACGCTCGCGTGCGTCGACTGCAAGGAGCGGAACTACATCACCAAGAAGAACCGCCGCAACGACCCCGACCGCATCGAGCTGTCGAAGTTCTGCCCGCGGTGCCGCAAGCACACCGCGCACCGCGAGACCCGCTGATCCCAGCTGTCACGACGACCCGCCAGGCCGCCTGGCGGGTCGTCGTCGATTTCGGAGTCAATTAGGCTCACGACATGCCGGTCGATCAGTCCCTGGTGGGGCGCGAGTTCCCGCCGACGAGTCAACGCACGGTGACACCCGACGAGGTCGCCGCGTTCGCGTCGGCTCTCGGTGGCCCGATCCACGGCCCGGTCGACGGCCCGGTCGACGGCCCGGCCGAGGCCACGGTGCCGCCGACGTACCCCATCGTCCTCGCCTTCGACGCGATGAACGCCTTCCTGGCCGCCGAGCAGATCGACCTGTTCCGGATCATCCACGGGGAGCAACGCTTCGCCTATGAGCGCCCGATCCGGGTCGGTGACCGCCTGAGCGCCACGCTGACGGTGGCCTCGCTTCGTCAGATCGGCGGCGCCGACATCATCGGCACCACCAGCGCGATCCTCGACGCCGACGGCGCGCTGGTCTGTACGGCGAAGGCCACCCTGGTCCACACCGGAGGCCCGACATGATGCCCGGCGACGCGTTCGACCCGATCACCTATGCGCTGACCCGCGCCGACCTGGTCGCCTACGCGGAGGCGAGCGGCGACCCCAACCCGATCCACCAGGACGAGGACGTCGCGCGCAGCGTCGGCCTGCCGGGGGTGATCGCCCACGGCATGCTCACCCTCGGGCTGGCCGGCCGCGCGGTCGCGTCGTGGACCGAGGGGGCCGAGGTCGTCGAGCTCGGCTGCAAGTTCACCAACCCCGTCGTGGTGCCCGCGTCCGGCTCGGTCGAGGTGGTCGTCTCCGGGTCGGTGAAGAAGGTCGAGGACGGCCTGGTCACCATCGCCCTCGACGTGACCTGCAACGACGTGAAGGTCCTCGGGATGCCCAAGGCTGTCGTGCGTGCCTGAGCTCCTCGCCGACCACACGTCGCTGCGACTCGGTGGCCCGGCCGGCGACTGGGTGCGCGCCACCTCCGAGCAGGAGCTCATCGATGCCGTCTCGGCGGCCGACGCGAGCGGCACGCCGGTGCTGGTGCTCGGTGGCGGCTCCAACCTGGTGGTCGCCGACGAGGGCTTCGAGGGACTCGTCGTCGAGGTCGCCGCCACGGGGATCACCGCGGACACCGACGACTGTGAGGGCGTCTGCGGCGGGGTGATGGTGCGCGTCGCCGCCGGCGAGACGTGGGACGACGTCGTGGGGACCGCCGTGGAGCGGGGCTGGGTGGGTGTCGAGGCGCTCTCCGGCATCCCGGGCAGCGTCGGGGCCACCCCGATCCAGAACGTCGGCGCCTACGGCCAGGACGTCGCCCAGACCATCGCGTCGGTGCGGGTGTGGGATCGCGCCCTCAGGGGCGTGCGCACCTTCGCGGCAGCCGAGTGTGGCTTCGGCTACCGGCACTCCCGCTTCAAGGCCGACCCGTCGCGCCACGTGGTGCTCACGGTCGACTTCCAGTTCCGGCCCGGCACCCTGGGCGCTCCGGTCGAGTACGCCGAGCTGGCGCGCACCCTCGGCATCGTTGCGGGGGAGCGCGCACCGCTCGCCGACGTGCGTCGAGCCGTTCTCGGACTGCGGTCCGGCAAGGGCATGGTCCTCGACGCCGCCGACCACGACACGTGGAGCGCGGGCTCCTTCTTCACCAACCCGCACCTGACTCCCGAACAGGCGACTCGGCTGCCCGCCGAAGCGCCCCGCTGGCCGCAGACCGACGGCACCGTGAAGTCCAGTGCCGCCTGGCTGATCGAGCACGCCGGGTTCACCAGGGGCTACGACCTCGGTGGCCGGGTCTCGCTGTCGACCAAGCACACGCTCGCGCTCACCAACCGGGGCTCGGCCACGACCGAGGAGCTGCTCACGCTCGCGCGGGCCGTGCGCGACGGTGTGGAGCAGGCCTTCGGCGTACGCCTCGTCAACGAGCCGGTGCTCGTCGGCTGCAGCCTCTGAGCGACGGCGATCAGTTGGACGGCCCGGACGTGGTGTAGCCGGTGTTCGGGTCGTAGCTCAGTTCGCCGCTGTTCGAGGGGACCACGAAAGCGAGGGCGATCAGACCAACGACGGCGATGAGGCCGAGGACCAGCAGGGCGGTGCCGATCATGCCCATGATCCGACCGGCCTGGGCCTGCTCGCGACCGGAGTAGCGACCCGGGTCGGCGTCGATCTCCTTGACGACCCGGCCCCCGATCATCCAGGCGAACGGCGCCAGCACGATCGGGATGCCACAGACGAACATGCCGCCGAGCGCGCCGATGCCGAGGACCATGGCGGTGGTCGCCGACGGGTGCTTCGGAGCCATCGGTGCGCCGTACGGCGGTGCGCCGTAGGGCACCTGGCCGTAGGGCGCCTGGCCGTAGGGCTGCTGCTGGCCGTAGGGCGCGTACGGCTGCCCGGCCGCCGGAGGCGGCTGCTGCGCGTAGGGGTCCTGACCGTACGGCTGGGTGGACGGCTCGCCCGAGGGCTGGCCCCACGCCGGGTTCGGCGGCTGGTTCGGGGGCTGGCTCGGCTGTTGGCTCGGGGGCTGGCTCGGGGGCTCGTTGCCCCCGCCCTGCGCGGGCTGTTCCGGCTTCGGCCAGTCGGGGTCGTAGGGGTTGCTCGGCGGCTCGTTGGGTGGCGTCACGCCAGCATTGTCTCAGGAACCACCGACAGCCACGCGTCGATTTCGCGGGTTGCTCCGGCAATGATGTCGCCCGGTGCCCGGGAGGCCGTGAAGGAGCTGCGCGCGAGGTCGGCCAGGGTGGCGTCGTCGAGGTCGTGGGCGGCGCGCATCGTGGCGTACTGGCCGGCCAGCCTCGAGCCGAACAGGAGTGGATCGTCGGCGCCCAGCGCGATCGTCGCGCCCGCCGCGATCAGCTGGGGGAGCGGCACCGACGTCAGGTCGGAGTAGACGCCGAGCGCGACGTTGGACACCGGGCACACCTCCAGGGCCACCCCCGCCTCGACGATCCGATCGAGCAGGGCGGGGTCCTCGGCGGCTCGCACCCCGTGCCCGAGCCGGTCGGCGTGGAGCTCCTCCAGGCAGACCCGGATGTGCTCGGGCCCGCGCAGCTCCCCGCCGTGCGGTGCGAGCAGCAGCCCGGCGCGCTCGGCGATCGCGAACGCACCGGCGAAGTCCCCGGTCCGGCCGCGCCGTTCGTCGTTGGAGAGCCCGAAGCCGACCACGCCGCGGTCGGCGTACTGCGCGGCCAGTCGGGCCAGGGTGCGTGCGTCGAGCGGGTGCCGGGTCCGGTTGGCCGCGATCACCACGGCCATGCCCAGTCCCGTGCGTGCGGAGGCATCGCGGACGCAGTCGAGCACCAGGTCGGTGAAGGCGGTGATGCCGCCGAACCGGGCGGCGTAGCCGCTGGGGTCGACCTGGATCTCGAGCCACCGGCCGCCGTCCGCGACGTCGTCCTCGGCGGCCTCGAGCACCAATCGGCGTACGTCGTCGGGCGTGCGCAGCACGGAGCGCGCGACGTCGTAGAGGCGCTGGAAGCGGAACCAGCCCTTCTCATCGGCGGCCGAGAGCTGCGGGGGCCAGTCCTCGACGAGACTGTCGGGCAGGGCGATGCCATCGCGCTCGGCCAGCTCGAGCAGCGTCGTGTGTCGCATGGACCCGGTGAAGTGCAGATGGAGATGGGCCTTGGGGAGCGTACGGACGTCCCGATGACCCATGGCGTGCATCCTAGGCATCGCCGGAGCGCGACAGTGGCCGGTCGAGCGCGGGTACGCCGCCGGTTCGACGCCGCCGGGGGGCCTTGCGTATGCTTCGGGTTTGGTGGTCCTGCCACATGCTTCGTGCTGCCCGTCCGCGGGTCGCCCGCAGCGGGTGGGCGGAGCCCGGTGCGCAACCGGGAGCCACCGGAGGGCACTAGCTCAACTGGCAGAGCATCGGTCTCCAAAACCGAAGGTTGGGGGTTCAAGTCCCTCGTGCCCTGCAAGACACACGGAAAACACGAGTAACACAGAGAGTTGGTGGCAGACGTGTCGGACTCCAGCGCGGTCCACGAGTCGCGCGAGGACTCCCGTCCACACGACGGGAAGCGCACCAGTCCTGCCACGTTCTACCGTCAGGTCGTCGCCGAGCTCCGCAAGGTCGTCTGGCCGACGCAGGAGCAGCTGGTCACCTACTTCTTGGTGGTCATGGTCTTCGTCCTGTTCATGATGGCGCTCGTCTCGGTCCTCGACCTGGCGTTCGGCAAGCTCGTGTTTGCCCTGTTCGCCGGCAACTCGGCCCAGTGACCTCCCGCCGGGTCACCGGCGCCGTGTGAAACGCACCAGTCCAGTCGATCGGCGAGCAGCAGGCCGGTCACACCCCGCAGATCAACGTTCGGAGCACCACGTGTCGGATCAGCACGACTCCTCGGATGAGTACGAGGCCACTGACGCCCCTGAGGCGACCCCGCAGGACATCCTCGAGGATGCTCCTGAGGAGGACGCGGCGGCTGAGGTGAGCCCCGAGGCAGACGAGGAGTCCACCGAGGACACCGCCGAGGAGTCCACCGAGGACGACGAGCCTGCCGCGGACGACCCGCTCGAGGCGTTCCGTCGCGAGCTGTGGGCCAAGCCGGGCGACTGGTTCGTCGTGCACACCTACTCCGGCATGGAGAAGCGGGTCAAGCAGAACCTCGAGAACCGCATCATCTCCCTCAACATGGAGGACTACATCCACGAGATCGTGGTCCCCACCGAGGAGGTCGCGGAGATCAAGAACGGCCAGCGAAAGATGGTCACCCGCACCGTGCTCCCGGGCTACGTCCTGGTCCGGATGGACCTCACCGACGAGTCGTGGTCGGCCGTGCGCCACACGCCGTCCGTGACCGGCTTCGTCGGTCACAGCCACCAGCCGGTGCCGCTGAGCATGACCGAGGTCGAGGACATGCTCGCCCCCGCCGTGGTCGCCGTGGCCGAGGCCGAGGCTGCTGCCGCAGCCGGCGACAAGTCCGGTCGCGGTGGCGCCACCAGCAAGAAGCCGGTCGAGGTGGCCGACTTCGACGTGTCCGACTCCGTGATGGTGGTCGATGGTCCGTTCGCGACGTTGCACGCGACCATCACCGAGATCAACGCCGAGTCCCAGAGGGTCAAGGCCCTCGTCGAGATCTTCGGCCGGGAGACCCCGGTCGAGCTGAGCTTCAGCCAGATTCAGCGGGTCTGAGCTCAGCACCTGCAGGTAAGTAGTGGCAGGGGGTCCTACCCCCGTCATGACCACACGAGAGAGAGAAAGTAATGCCTCCCAAGAAGAAGATTGCTGCACTCGTCAAGGTGCAGCTGCAGGCTGGCGCAGCAACTCCGGCTCCGCCGGTGGGTACCGCACTCGGTCCCCACGGCGTGAACATCATGGACTTCTGCAAGGCCTACAACGCGCAGACCGAGTCGATGCGCGGCAACGTGATCCCGGTCGAGATCACGATCTATGAGGACCGGTCCTTCGACTTCATCACGAAGACGCCGCCGGCCGCCGAGCTCATCAAGAAGGCCGCTGGCCTCAAGAAGGGCTCAGGCGTCCCGCACAAGGAGAAGGTCGGCAAGCTGACCAAGGCCCAGGTGCGCGAGATCGCGACCACCAAGCTCCCCGACCTCAACGCCAACGACATCGACGCCGCGATGAAGATCGTCGAGGGCACCGCCCGATCCATGGGCGTCACCACCGACTGACATCTCGCGTCCGCGAGCAACACCCGTGGCAGAGCCGCGCTGGCTCATTCACGACCACACTTTTCAGATAAGAGGATTCCCATGCAGCGCAGCAAGACCTACCGCGCAGCGGCAGAGCAGTTCGACAAGGACGAGCTCTACGCCCCGCTGACCGCCATCAAGCTGGCCAAGGCCGGTTCGAAGAAGAAGTTCGACGAGACCATGGACGTCGTCATGCGTCTGGGCGTCGACCCCCGCAAGGCTGACCAGATGGTGCGCGGCACCGTCATCCTGCCCCACGGCACCGGCAAGACCGCCCGGGTCCTCGTGTTCGCGAACGCCGAGAAGGCCGACGCTGCACGTGAGGCCGGCGCCGACTTCGTCGGTGGCGACGAGCTCATCGAGAAGGTCAACGGTGGCTGGCTCGACTTCGACGCCGTCGTCGCGACCCCGGACATGATGGGCAAGGTCGGTCGCCTCGGTCGCGTCCTCGGCCCGCGCTCGCTGATGCCGAACCCGAAGACCGGCACCGTGACGGCCGACGTCGCCAAGGCCGTCTCCGACATCAAGGGCGGCAAGATCGAGTTCCGCGTCGATCGCCACTCCAACCTGCACTTCATCATCGGCAAGGCGTCCTTCTCCGAGGCTCAGCTCGCGGAGAACTACGCCGCGGCGCTCGAAGAGGTGCTGCGTCTGAAGCCGGCCAGCTCCAAGGGCCGCTACATCAAGAAGGTCACCGTCTCCACGACCATGGGCCCCGGCGTCCAGGTCGACCCCAACCGCACCAAGAACGTCGCGGGCGAGGACGAGGGCCAGGCCTGAGCCACGCTCGATGAGTCAGCACCCCGGTCGCCCAGGCGGCCGGGGTGCGGTCATTTGAGTCGCGGGCGGTAGGTGAGTTCGAGCTGCTCGGCATCGAGATGTGGGTCGACGCCGACAACGTCTCCGGCATGGGCTGACGTCACGTCGGTGCGGGCAGCCGCCCTATTCGGTGTAGACCCG
>NZ_JANPEO010000275.1:0-4541 GCF_031422975.1 Nocardioides sp.
GTTGTACGACGATCGGATGGGCAAGGTCTCGCCCGGCGTGAAGTTCAAGGACGCCGAGCTGATCGGGATGCCCACCATCGTCACCGTCGGGCGCGGCCTGGCCGACGGCAACGTCGAGGTCCGTGACCGCGCCACCGGTGAGCGCGAGGAGGTCGCGGTCGCCGACGCGGCCGCGCACATCGCGGGGCTCGTCCGCGGTTGAGCCGCACGATGGGGATCGATGCGGTCATCTTCGACTGGGGCGGCACGTTGACGCGGTGGCACGACGTGGACTTCCACGCCGAGTCACTGGCGTTGGCGCAGGCGGTGGTCAATGCCGACCATCATCGCGACGAGATCACGGCGCGTCTGCTCGCGGCCGGTTCGCTGGTCTGGGGGAGGAGCCGCGACCACCAGGAGTCCGCCACGATCGGGGACCTCTTCACCGAGGCCGGGCTCGACCACGACCCGGCGCTGCTGAGTGCCTACTACGACTTCTGGGCTCCCCACACCGCCACCGATCCGCAGTGCCGGGGGATGTTCGCCGAGCTCCGGGCGATGGGGCTGAAGGTGGGGGTCCTGTCCAACACGATCTGGCCGCGCGAATGGCATGTCGGGTTCTTTGAGCGCGACGGTGTCTACGACCTGATCGACGGTGACGTCTACACCTCCGAGGTCCCGTGGACGAAGCCGTCCCCGCTGGCGTTCGAGGCGGCGATGGCGTCGGTCGGCGTCGTCGACCCGACCAGGTGCGTCTACGTGGGGGACAGGCTCTTCGACGATGTCTGGGGTGCTCACAACGCCGGTCTCAAGGCCATCCACATCCCGCTGAGCACGATCCCGCCCGAGCAGGTCGGCCACACCGAGGGCATACCCGACGCGGTCGTGCACTCGCTGGCCGAGATCCCGGCCACCGTGGCCGCGCTGGGCTGACCAACTATTGCAGGTTCTCGCAGCGCGAGAACCTGCAACCGGGAACCGCTAGGGCTGGTGACGGTTTGTGTTGCAGACTTGTGCACGTGGCCCCCACCCCATATGGGAATGCCACTCGGTGATGCCGACCCCTCCCACGAACGGGCCGCATCCTCGCCAGTTGGGGAAGATCTCGGGACTTCCCCACATGGTGAGGCTGCGGGCCGTTCTGCGTTTCAGGTGGGCGACGCTCAGCCCAGCTCCGGCGCGCCCGGGAAGGTCTCCGGTGCCCCGTCCAGCTGGATCCGTGCCTGCGCTGCCTCGATCAGCGCCCCGATCGCCCAGTCACGGTCCGGGCCGGCGGTGTTGGCCACCAGTGCGGCGTACCCCTCCGCGCAGCCCTGCTCGGTCCTCAGCGCGTGTCTGCGTACCGCCACCGGTGACCCGAGCCGACTCGGCACGACGTAGGTCGCGGCCGAGGCCACCGGCGTCGCACCGCGGTCGGCGATGAGGAGCCGCAGCTGGTCCCGCCGCGCCCGGTGGGTCCGGTAGAGCGTCGAGATCGTCTCGAAGAGCGCCGGCTCGGCGGACTGCGAGGTGTGCGCCCCGGCGTCGCCGTAGACGAAGATGGCGGCGTGCTCGGCGGCGAGCGTCGCCTGCAAGGACTCGAGCGTGCTCACGCGATCACCCGCTGGGACACGGCCGCCGACATGCTGGCCAGGGCGCGGGCCAGCTCGCCGCTCGAGGCGCGTCGCGCTGCATCGCGCAGCGTGCCGGCGAGGCTGTTCTCGGCGTCGGCGACCTGCGTGCGCGCCATGGCCGGGGTGGGGGCGGAGAGCCCGGCCTCGACGGCCTCGTCCTCGGCACCGTCATCGAGCACCTCGAGGTGTGCCGCGTGGAGGTCCAGCAGCGGCGAGATCTCGGCGCGCAGCCGTCGGTGCCGGGCGCTCACGGCGTCGAGCAGCGCAACGGTGAGGCGGATCGCCGTGCGCGCGGACGCCACCACGTCGGCGTCGGGGAGCGGCGGTGTGCTCGGCGATTGCGACGGCGCGGGGGAGGGCGGATCGAGATCGCAGGAGGCCAGCGCCAACGGTGCGGACAAGGTCAGCGCGAGCGCCGTACGTCGTGACGTAGGGACGCGCGAGATGGACACGACGGTGACCCTAACCGCTGGTGTCCGAGGCGCCGCCCGGGACGTGCGGTTGTCGGCGCCGCGTGGCTGAGCGGCTATCGTGGCCACAACAACAGCACAAGGAGGTCGCACGCGTGAGCAGCGCCAAACAGGACGCCACGAGGGATCGCATCGAAGCCGAGATCACCGACCCCCTCAGTGCCATGGGTCTCGATGTCGAGGCCGTGGAGCTGACCCCTGCTGGCAAGCGTCGCGTGCTTCGCGTCGCGGTCGACCAGGACGGCGGGGTCACCCTCGACGACGTCGCCGACGCCACCCGTGAGGTCAACCGGGTGCTCGACGAGTCCGACGTGATGGGCGAGCTGCCCTACACCCTCGAGGTCACCTCCCGCGGCGTTGATCGCCCGCTCTCCCTGCCGCGCCACTGGCGCCGCAACGAGGACCGACTCGTCAAGGTCGCCCTCACCGACGGCGGTGATGTCACCGGCCGCATCCTCGCCTCGACCGAGGAGTCGGCGACCCTCGACGTCGAGGGAACCACTCGTGACGTGCCCTACGCCGACATCGCCAGGGCCATGGTGCAGATCGAGTTCAACCGCAAGAAGAAGATCGACAGCGAGGACGCCTGATGGACATCGACCTGAGCATCTTGAGGATGCTTGAACGCGAGAAGGAGATCTCCTTCGAAGTACTCGTCGACGCGATCGAGCAGGCCCTGCTCACGGCCTATCACAAGTCGCCCGGAGCGAGTGAGCACGCGCGCGTGGAGCTCGACCGCTTGTCCGGACACGTCATGGTCATGGCCCACGACGTCGATGAGGACGGCACGCCGAGCGAGGAGTACGAGGACACCCCTGACGGCTTCGGTCGCATCGCCGCCACCACCGCGAAGCAGATCATGCTGCAGCGACTGCGCGACGCCGAGGACGACATCCGGTTCGGAGAGTTCGCCGGCAAGGAGGGCGACATCGTCTCCGGGATCATCCAGCAGGGCCGCAACCCCGACGACGTCATGGTCGACCTCGGCAAGCTCGAGGCGATCTTGCCGTTGGGCGAGCGGGTGCCCGGCGAGGCGTACAAGCACGGCGAGCGGATCAAGTGCCTGGTCGTGTCGGTCCGCAAGGGCATGCGCGGTCCGCAGATCACGCTCTCGCGCAGCCACCCGACGCTGGTGAAGAAGCTCTTCGCGCTGGAGGTCCCCGAGATCGCCGACGGCACCGTCCAGATCGCCGCGATCGCCCGCGAAGCCGGGCACCGCACCAAGATCGCGGTCCACACGGCGGTGCAGGGCGTCAACCCCAAGGGCGCCTGCATCGGCCCGATGGGGCAGCGAGTGCGCAACGTCATGGCCGAGCTGCACGGCGAGAAGATCGACATCGTGGACTGGTCGGAGGACCCGGCTGAGATGGTCGCGCACGCCTTGTCGCCGGCCCGGGTCCGGTCGGTGGAGATCATCGACCTCGCTGCTCGGTCGTGCCGGGTCGTCGTGCCCGACTTCCAGCTCTCCCTGGCCATCGGCAAGGAGGGGCAGAACGCCCGACTCGCTGCCCGACTGACCGGCTGGCGCATCGACATCCGCTCCGACGAGGCCCCGGATCCGTCCGCAGACGACTGAGGCACAGGCGGGGCCATTCGGGATTTGTGCCCTCCACGCGATAGAGTCACCGATGGTGGATTCCTTGACCGATTGCCATACTCCCGTGCCCATCCGCACGTGCGTCGGCTGCCGGGTGAGGGCCGCCAAGAGCGAGTTGCTACGAGTCGTCGTCGGCTCGGACGCCCAGGGCCAGCCGGCCGTGTGCCCCGATCCACGCGGCACGGCGCCAGGTCGCGGGGCGCACCTGCATCCCACGCCTGCGTGTTACGACCTCGCGGTTCGCCGGCGGGCATTCTCCCGGGCCTTGCGCCACAGGGAGGGGCTGGCCAGCACACCGGTGGGGGACTACCTCGACTCACTCGCAACACCCTGACCCAAGCACTTGCCAGGCAACACCGACCAGAAGCTGGAGCACGCAGCTCATGAGCACTCGATGAGTACTTTCCGATGAGTTTGCACCACCACTAGCGTCTCCGTTTGCCCTCCTTCTGGGGCCGACGGAACCAGAAGGAGCGTAGTTTTCACGTGGCAAAGACCCGAGTCCACGAACTCGCCAAGGAGTTCGGCGTCGAGAGCAAGTTTGTTCTCGAGAAGCTCAAGGAGATGGGTGAGTTCGTCAAGTCGGCATCGTCGACTGTCGAGCCCCCCGTCGAGATGCGTTTCAAGAAGCAGTACGGCGATGATCTGAAGGCCGTAGCGGCCTCGGCGCCCGCCGGTGAGGCCGCGTCCGCTGACGCCGCCCCCGCCACGTCGGCCGCTGGCCGTCCCGGCCCCAAGCCCGGCCCCAAGCCTGCCGCCAAGCCGGACGCCCCCCAGGCTCCCGTCGCGGTGGCTCCCGTCGCGGAGCCCGCCCCCGTCGTCGAGGCCCCGGCCCCGGCCCCGGTTGCCCCCGCGACCGACGGCCCGGACGCCCCGGAGGCC
>NZ_JANPEO010000276.1:0-3931 GCF_031422975.1 Nocardioides sp.
CACCACGACATAGCCGACGAAGAACATCCCGACCGCCGTCGGCACGGTGAGGTCACGCTCGCCGTCGGAGATCCGGTCGGCATCCGGCCCGTGTCCGGACAGCGAGTCGCCCACCCGGTGCCCCAGCCGCCACATCGACCAGGCGCAGACGGCGCTCAGCCCGAGGGGTACGGCGCCCACCGCGACGCCGCGAACGCTGATGCCCGAGCCGTGTGCCATCAACCAGGCCACCGCGCCCATCCGCATGCCGTCGCGTGGCACGCCGTGCGCCCCGGCATCGGCGGCGAACCAGCCGACGATGCCGACGGCCGCGCAGACCAGGAGCGGCGCCAGCGCAGCGGCAGCACCGCCCAGGGTCGCGATCAGGACCAGCGGTCGCTGGGCCCGCGGGCGGACGATGCGGTCACGGCGGTCGAGGAGCAGAGAGGTCATGGCCCGGCCATCATGACCCGATCGCCGAGGGCGTTGGCGCTGCCACGCCGCGACCCCGTACCGTGGAGCGGGTCATGAGGAGCCCTGAAGCGTTCGACGCCTTTTACGCCGGAACGCGCGAACACCTCCTGCTCGAGACGTATGCGCTGACCGGTGACCTGCCTGCCGCGCGCACCGCAGTGCGCGATGCCTACTCGGTCGCGTGGCACCACTGGCCGAAGGTCGCCCGACTCGACGACCCCGAGGCGTGGGTGCGACCGCAGGCGCACAGTCGGGCGCTGCACCGCCACGCCGCCCGGCCGTGGCACCGCGACAAGGGCCTCGACGACGACATCCGAGCGACCCTGGAAGCGCTCTCCAAGCTCAGCGGGCAGGAGCGCAAGACCCTGGTCCTGACCACCTTGTCGTCGATGCGGCTCGCGGACATCGCCCGCGAGGTCGGCCTCCCCCAGGCCGAGACCGAGCGTGTCCTGCAGAGCGCGACGTCGCGCTTCTCGATGGTCCGCGACGTGGCCAGCACCGACGTCCGCGCCCGACTGGTGGCCCTCCGCAGCCCGCTCGCCGAGACCCGGTGGCCACGCAGCACGATCGTCCGCCGGACGGGCACCGCGCGGCGGCGCACGCACACGCTCATCGGCTCCGCCGTCGTCGTCGCCGCCGTCCTCGTCTCGGGCACCGTCGTGGCTTCCGGGGGCGCGGAGCCGACCAGCCTGGACCAGGAGAGCGCGCTGCCGGGGGTCACCCTGCGCGAGACCTCTGCCGCAGATCCCCCTGCCATCGATGCCGCGACGCTCCTGACCGCCGGTCAGGTCGGGCGCTACGGCCGCGGCCTGACGTGGAGTGAGGGCGAGGCGTCGGACAACCTGGCCGGGTCCGGGCTCGTGATGCCGTGTCAGCAGACACGCTTCGCCGATCCGGCCGGTGCCGGGGCGCTGATGCGCTCGTTCAGCGGCGCCACCGAGGTCACGACGAAGACACGTGCCGGCAAGGGCGAGGACCTGCGAACCGTCCGGAGCACGGCCACCGAGGAGCGCGCGACCGCGGTCGAGTTCGTCGAGCTCTCGACCGACGAGACCGGGGCGCAGGCCGCGTTCGAGACCACCCGCGGGTGGTACGCCGACTGCCTCGACGCCCGCGTCCAACTGCTCTCCACCGAGGCGGTCTCCCGCGTCGGCGACGAGGCCACCGTGCTGACCTTGCGCACGTGGAACAAGATGCCCAGCCGCGTCGCCGTCGGGGTGGCCCGCACCGGACAGCTCACCGTGACGACCCTGGTGCGCTCGACGGGCGCCCCGGTGTCGGCGCGCACCGCGGCCTCCGGGCTCGCGGCCGCCGTCAACGCGGTCTGCGGCACTCCGGGTGCTGGGGCGTGCGCCGGACCGCCGAGGGTGCGAGCGAGCGAGCCCTATCCCGTGGGCAGCCCCCCGGGACTGCTGGCCGCTGTCGATCTGCCGCCGGTCGCCGGCGCCATCGGTCCGTGGGTCGGCACCGACCCCGAGCGCGCCCACGTGAACTTCGCGGCCACGCGCTGCGACAACACCCAGTTCCGGGGCAAGGGCATGAAGCACACCCTGACGCGGACCTTCCTGTTCCCGGCGAAGAAGCAGGTCGACACGTTCGGTCTCACCCAGACGGTGGCCACGATGAAGGCGGCCCAGGCCAGCACCTTCGTCGGCGAGGTCCGCAGTCGCATCCGCTCGTGCAGCGAGGCCAATCTCGGCACCTCCGTGGACACCTTGGTCAACCGTTCGGGCAAGGACAGCGAGCTGACCGTCTGGGACCTCGATGTCGAGATCTCCGACAACCGCACGATCCAGTTCTGGATGGCGATCATGCGCGAGGGCAATGCCGTCTCCCAGGTCGGGTTCACCCCGGCCGAGGGCATGACGATGGCGCGCGACGACTTCGCCGCGCTCGCCGAACGCGCGCTGGAGCGACTGAGCGACCTGCCCAGCGCTCGATGATGACCCAACGCTGAACCGTGCTCCGGTCCGGACCGTGACGCGGTGAGGACAGCTGTACCCACCCTGATCTCTCAGGGTGGGTACAGGCAGTCACCCGGCGTTGCCGCCGCAGCGGTCGACTCAGAGGCCCTGCAGGACCTCGCGCATGAGCGAGGCTGTCTCGGACGGCGTCTTGCCGACCTTCACGCCCACGGCCTCGAGGGCTTCCTTCTTCGCCTGCGCCGTGCCCGAGGAGCCGGACACGATGGCGCCGGCGTGGCCCATGGTCTTGCCCACGGGGGCGGTGAAGCCTGCGACGTACCCGACGACGGGCTTGGTCACGTGGTCCCTGATGTAGTCCGCGGCCCGCTCCTCGGCGTCGCCACCGATCTCGCCGATCATCACGATCGCCAAGGTCTCGGGGTCGTTCTCGAACGCCTCGAGCGCGTCGATGTGGGTGGTGCCGATGATCGGGTCACCACCGATGCCGATCGCGCTCGTGAAGCCGAGGTCACGCAGCTCGTACATCATCTGGTAGGTCAGGGTGCCCGACTTCGAGACGAGGCCGATCGGGCCCTTGCCCGCGATGGTGTGCGGCGTGATGCCGGCCAGCGACTCCTCCGGCGTGATGATGCCGGGGCAGTTGGGGCCGATCATCCGGGTCGACCTGCCCTCGAGGTAGGCAACCACCTCGGCGGTGTCCTGCACCGGCACGCCCTCGGTGATCACCACGAGGAGCGGGATCTCGGCGTCGATGGCCTCGATCGCCGCGTCCTTGGTGAACGCCGGCGGCACGAAGGCCACCGACACGTTGGCGCCGGTCGCTGCCATCGCCTCGGCGACGGTGCCGTAGACGGGCAGGTCCTTGCCCCCCAGCTCGACGGAGGTGCCGGCCTTGCGGGCGTTGACACCGCCCACGATGTTGGCTCCGGACTCGACCATCAAGGTGGTGTGCTTGGCACCCATCCCGCCGGTCATGCCCTGGACGATGATCTTGGAGTCCTTGTTCAAGAAGATGCTCATGGGGTTCTCTCTCGTCTCCGTGGTCTCAGGCGCCGTTGGCGAGCTCGGCGGCCTTGTCGGCCGCGCCGTCCATGGTGTCGACCAGCGTCACCAGGGGGTGGTTGGCCTCGTTGAGGATGCGGCGACCCTCCTCGACGTTGTTGCCGTCGAGACGAACGACGAGCGGCTTGCTCTCCTTGTCGCCGAGGATCTCGAGGGCGCCGACGATGCCGTTGGCGACCTCGTCGCACGCCGTGATCCCACCGAACACGTTCACGAAGACGCTCTTGACCTGCGGGTCGTTGAGGATCACGTCGAGCCCGTCAGCCATCACCTGGGCGTTGGCGCCGCCGCCGATGTCGAGGAAGTTGGCGGGCTTGACGCCGCCGTGCTTCTCGCCGGCGTAGGCGACCACGTCGAGGGTCGACATGACCAGGCCCGCGCCGTTGCCGATGATGCCCACGGCACCGTCGAGCTTCACGTAGTTGAGGCCCTTGTCCTTGGCCTTCGCCTCGAGCGGGTCGGCCTCGTCGCGGATCTCGAAGTCGGCGTGC
>NZ_JANPEO010000277.1:0-3346 GCF_031422975.1 Nocardioides sp.
CGGTCGCCGTGATCGGGGAGCTGCCGTGGCGCTGACCCCGCTCACCCGCGTCCAGCAGGCGACCCTCATGACGGCAAATCCGGCGATCAAGAGAACGTGCATGAGTCGAGCCTTTCATCTCCTGGCGGCGTCGCTCGGACCTCCCATTGAGCGATCCGCTATCGGGCTCTGTCCGCCGGGTGCAGGTCCGCTCCGAAGATCCGCGCCGGCCCACCGTGCTTGTGGACCTCGCGTTCGAGGGTCAGGCCAATCTTCGTGGCCACGCCCTGAGATGCCACGTTGTCGGGCCGGATGATCGCGATCAGGTGCTTGACACCGCGGTCACGGGCGGCGTCGCGGACTGCTGCGGCCGCCTCGGCGGCGTACCCCCGTCGACGCTCAGAGGTGCGCACGTGCCAGCCGACCTCGACCAGCCACTCGCCCTCCACCTCTTGCATCGTCAGGCCGCAGTCGCCAACGAAATCACCGGTCAGGGTCTCGATCACCCACAGCCCGAACCCGTGCTCGGCGTAGTTCTGTCGGTTCCACGCGATCCAGGCTTCCGGGCCACGCGAACCGCCGAGCTCCAGGATGGCAATGTCGGGCAGGTCTGCCTCAGTCATCTCGCGGAAGCGGAGCCGAGTGGTCGGAGCTGGCAACACCCGGGCACGCTACCGCGCCATCGCGTCGCCGATGGCTTGACCACGGCTGTGCCCTCACCTCCCGGCTCGACAGCACGTGCGGCCATGATCAGGACAGGCCCAGGATGGTCCCGTCGTCGGCCAGGTCGATCCGCGACGCGGACGGATCCGCCGGCAGCCCGGGCATGGTCATCATGTCCCCGCAGACCACGACCACGAAGCCCGCGCCGGCCGACAGCCGCACCTCGCGCACGTGCAGCTCGTGGCCCGACGGGGCGCCGAGCAGGGTGGGGTCGGTCGAGAACGAGTACTGCGTCTTGGCCACGCACACCGGCAGGGTGCCGTACCCGTCGCGTTCGATGCGCTGGAGACGGCGCCGGGCCTTGGCCTCCCACGTCACCAGCCCAGCGCCGTACAACCGGGTCGCGATCGCCTCGACCTTCGCGGTGAGGGACAGTGCGTCGTCATAGGTGAAGGAGAACGTGTACGGCGACGGCTCGTCGAGCGCCGCGAGCACGCCCTTCGCCAGCTCCTGGGCGCCGGCCCCGCCGTCGGCGAAGTGGGTGGCGGGGTAGGCCGCGACGCCCTCGGCCGCCACCAGGTCGACGACCCTGGCGATCTCCTCGTCGGTGTCGGTGGGGAAGCGATTGACCGCTACCACGCACGAGATGCCGTAGACGTCGCGGATGTTGTCGAGGTGGCGGCGCAGGTTGACCATGCCCGCCTCGACCGCGCCGAGGTCCTCGCTGGCGAGGTCGGCGAGCGCGACCCCGCCGTGGTACTTCAGGGCCCGCACCGTCGCCACCACCACCGCCACGTCCGGTCGCAGGCCCGACTTGCGGCACTTGATGTCGACGAACTTCTCCGCGCCGAGGTCGGCGCCGAAGCCGGCCTCGGTGACGACGAAGTCGGCCAGTCGCAGGCCGGCGCGCGTGGCCGTCACCGAGCTGCAGCCGTGCGCGATGTTGGCGAACGGCCCGCCGTGCACGAAGGCCGGGGCACCCTCGAGGGTCTGGACCAGGTTGGGCGCCAGTGCGTCACGGAGCAGGGCGGCCATGGCACCGTGCGCGCCGAGCTCGCGCGCCGTCACCGGCTGCATCGCCCGCGTGTAGCCGATGACGATGTCGCCGATCCGCTTCTTCAGGTCGGCCCACGACTCGGTGAGGCAGAAGATCGCCATCAGCTCCGAGGCCACCACGATGTCGAACCCGTCCTCGCGGGGGAACCCGTTCGCGTGGCCGCCCATGCCCACGACCACCTCGCGCAGCGCGCGGTCGTTCGTGTCGAGCACCCGCTTCCAGGTCACGCTGCGGACGTCGATGTCGAGCTCGTTGCCGTGGTGAACGTGGTTGTCGATCAACGCCGACAGCAGGTTGTTGGCGGCGGCGATCGCCGCGAAGTCGCCGGTGAAGTGCAGGTTGATCTCGGTCATCGGCACGACCTGGCTGTAGCCGCCGCCGGCGGCGCCGCCCTTCATCCCGAAGACAGGCCCCATCGACGGCTCGCGCAGACAGGCGACGGCGCGGTGCCCGAGTCCGTGCAGGGCGTCGGTCAGGCCCACCGTGGTGGTGGTCTTGCCCTCGCCCGGCGGCGTGGGGGAGAGGGCGGTGACCAGGACCAGCCTGCCGAGCGGCCGGTCGGTCAGCGTCGCGAGATAGGTCAGGTCGACCTTGGCCTTGTGGTGGCCGTAGGGGACCAGGTGCTCTTGTGAGATCCCCAGGGTCGCGGCGGCCACCTCCCCGATCGGTTGCAGGGTGGCTGCATTGGCGATCTCGATGTCCGACAGCATGCGTGCTCGTCCTTCCTCGGTGGTTCTCGTGGTGTCGCCGGTCAGCGGAAGACGACGGTCCGGTCCCCGTTGAGCAGGACCCGTGACTGCGCGTGCCATCGCACGGCTCGGGACAGGACCTGCGCCTCGACGTCCCGGCCGGCCGCGACCAGTTGTTCCTGGTCGTAGGTGTGGTCGACCCGGATGACGTCCTGCTCGATGATGGGGCCCTCGTCGAGGTCGGCCGTGACGTAGTGCGCTGTCGCGCCCACCAGCTTGACCCCCCGGTCGAACGCCTGGTGGTAGGGCCGTGCCCCCTTGAAGCTGGGCAGGAACGAGTGGTGGATGTTGATGGCCCGCCCGGACAGTTGGCGGCACAGGTCGTCGGAGAGGACCTGCATGTAGCGCGCGAGCACCACGAGGTGGGCTCCGGTGTCGTCCACGAGGTCCATCAGGCGCCGCTCGGCGTCGTGCTTGGTCTCCGCCGTCACCGGCAGGTGGTGGAACTCCAGACCGTAGGAGCGGACCAGCGCACCAGCGTCGGGGTGGTTGGACACCACGGCGGGGATGTCGATCTGGAGCGCGCCGGTGCTGGCACGGAAGAGCAGGTCATTAAGGCAGTGCAGGTGCTTGGAGACCATGATCAGCGTCCGGTACGGCACCGCGGCGCCCCACAGCTCGAAGTCCATGTCGAAGTGGTCGGCGACCGCGGCGAAGTCGGCACGCAACGATGCCGCGGTCGAGAGGCCGTCGAGGGTGAAGTTCATCCGCATGAAGAACCGATCGGTGAGCCGGTCGCCGAACTGCTGGCTCTCGACGATGTTGGCGCCGTGGTCGACGAGGAAGCCCGACGCGGCGTGCACGATGCCGGGGCGGTCGGGGCACGAGAGGATGAGGACGTACTCGGCTCCGTCGGCGTCGCGCGGCATGGTGTCTCCCGGGGCGGTGGTCGTGTCGA
>NZ_JANPEO010000278.1:0-2041 GCF_031422975.1 Nocardioides sp.
GGCGGCCCCGCGGGGCCGCCCCTTCCGCCATGCCCGGTGACCGTGCGTGGCAGCAGCGCTCAAGGAAACCCCAAGGATCGGCACTGAGGATGTAGGGCATGCGAGCCGTTGACGATCAGGGCTGGAGCGTGAGGCTGGCGCTCCTCACGGGCGTGCTCGTCGCGGCCACCCTCCTGGGCGCCTGGCGGGTGTCCGGCTCGGGCCCCGACCGCGAGGACCCGGCCACCTTGAAGCTGGGTGACGCCACCCTGGTCGTCACCCACGTCGAACGCGTCACCGGGCTGACGGCCGACGACCTCGGCGGTATGACGCACGGCATCCAGGGCCTCGTGCCCGCTGACCAGACCATGCTGCGCGTCTCCGTGGTGCTCACCGCGGGCACCGCGGCAGCGGACTACGACCCGAGCGACCTGTGGATCGAGAGGGCCGGCACGGGCCGGGCGATCGGGCCGGTGGGCGGTGCTCTCGGCCGCGGCTCCCTCAGCGCGCGGGCCAGCATCAGCGGCGCCGTCTCGTTCGTCGTCCCCCGGAGCGGCGCCAGGTACGTCCTGCACGCTGCCGGCACCGGGGGCTCCATCCCTCTCGGCCAGGTGGACGAGGCACCACCCGGGACCGGGCACACGGACGACCACGGCGACGACGGCACCCAGGTTCACGAAGGCAACCATGACCATCCTCGGGCGAAGCCGTGAAGAGGCGATGACTGTGACCAATCCCCGTTCCGAGTCGCTGGCCCTGCGTCAGCTCGCCGGCGACCTCGTGATCGCGACACTCCTCGCCGTGACAGGCACCGTCTGGTTGTCCTGGCTGATGAGCGACCACGACCTCACGACGTCGCAACTCCTCATCGACAGCGCCGCGATGCTGGCGATCACACTTCCACTGGTGATGGTCGCGGTGGTTGTTCCGCTCAACCTGGCGCGCGAACAGCTGTCGCAGCAGCCCGTCATTCCGGTCTCCTTGCTCGCAACGGCTCCGGCCGCGGCGCTGGCGATCTCCGCGGCGCACCAGGCGCACCTGGTCTTCCTGTCGGCCTACTCCACGACAGTCTCGCTGGTGGACCTGATGGGCGACGCGGCCAGCCTGCTGGTCGTCGTCGTGCCGGTCATGGTCGCGCTGCTGACGCTGAGGCACCTCGACCCGGCACCGCTGCTGCGTCGGTGGCCAGTCGTCCTTGCGGTCGTGGTCGGCCTGAACACCGCAGCACTGACCGCGACCCTCGCGCCCGGCGCATCCGGCAGCACTCCCGGCAACACCTCGTGCCTGGCGGGCGGACCGGTGGACAAGAGCTTCGACGTCACCTCGCTGAACGTCGACATCCCGGTCAACCGGTTCGGCGACCACGATCCCCTCGGCAAGATGTATGCGCTCACCGGCCGGATCGCCGACGTCCGCGCCCAGGAGGCGTCGCAGGTGGTCTCCATCGGACTGCGCGATGACGCGATCCAGCCGCTCGTGATCCGGGCCAACCAGGGCGAGTGCATCGAGATCGCCTACACGAACTCGGCGACCGGCGGCGACTTCGGCCTGCACATCGACGGGCTGGAGTTCGGCGTGTCCTCCTCAGGGGACTCCGTCGGCGCCAATCCCACCTCAGCGGTCCCCCCAGGCTCCACGACGACGTACCGGTTCTCGATCCCCGACGACCGCCGACTCGAAGGGGCCCACTACATCCACCCGGGACCGGGTTACCGCGCAGCGGTCGACCACGGGCTCTTCGGCTCCCTGGTGGTCGAGCCCCCGGGATCGACCTACTGGAACGCAAGCACCCCCGGCCAGCCGCTGCTGTCCGGCTGGGAGGCGATCATCAAGCCCCTCGGCATCGACGTGCCGTGCGACCCGGCCAGCACGCCCGCGAGCTGCGCCTTCCGCGAGACCGCCCTCTTGAATCACGAGATCGGCAACGACAACGAGCAGCTCACCGCGAAGAACGGACTGCCCGTCCCTCTCGTCGATGACATCACGGGCAGCTACCGGCCCGGCTCCTTCGCGCTCAACTACCGTTCCGAGCCGTTCCGCAACAGGCTGCTGGCGTTCCCGA
>NZ_JANPEO010000279.1:0-2678 GCF_031422975.1 Nocardioides sp.
CGTCAAGGTGCGCCTGGCCGCCGGCGCCGGCGCCGGCACCCGCGCCGGGTTGCCACGCCAGCTGCGGGTGCGGGCCTGACGGCAACGGTCATGACACCTCACACTGTCCCCATCAGGTTCACACCCCCGGGAAGGAATCCCCATGTTTGACACGTTCAACGGTCTTCCCGTGCACCCGCTCGTCGTGCACGGAGTCGTGGTGCTGCTGCCACTGGCCATCCTCGGCACCATCCTGATCGCCATCCGCCCACGATGGCGCAAGCCGTACGGACTCCTCGTCGTGGCCGCCGCCCTGGCGGCCACCGTGATGATTCCGGTGGCGACCTCGAGCGGCGAGTCGTTGGAGGAGCGCGTGGGGGATGCGGGCGAGCACGCCGAGCTGGGCGACCAGCTGCTCTTCTTCGCCATCGCGCTCGTGGTCAGCTCCCTGGCCCTCGTCTGGTTGCAGAGGCGGGCCGAGCGCCGGTCCGATGGCAACGCTGAACACACGTCGAACGCAGTCTTGACCACCACGGCCGTGGTTGCCGTCGTCGCCGCGGTGGCCTGCGGTGTGCAGGTCTACCGCGTCGGCGACTCAGGCGCCCGGGCTGCTTGGGGAGACACCCCCAACGCCGCCAGCAATCGGTGAGAGCGCCCGCTTGACTTCGCCGAGCCGGCGGACGGGCGCCGAGCGCTGTCGCGGTCGTTGGCTATCGTCAGGGTCGTGAGCATCCTGGATGACGCCCGCCCGGGCATGAACCCTGACATTCGTCCGCAGGACGACCTCTTCGGCCACGTCAACGGGCGTTGGCTCGACGAGACCGAGATCCCCAGCGACCGGTCGAGCTGGGGGCCGTTCGTGCAGCTCGCGGACGTCGCCGAGTCGCAGGTCCGCGACATCATCACCTCGATCGCCGAGACCCCAGCGGCCGAGCTCGATGACGAGGGCCGCAAGATCGCTGACCTCTTCGCCTCCTTCATGGACGAGGCGACGATCGACAAGCTGGGCACGCGCCCGATCCAGCCGCTCGTCGCAGCGGTGGCCGGCCTGCGCGACATCCGCGACCTGGCGGCCTTCCTCGGCGAGTTCGAGCGGATCGGTGGCGCCGGGCTCTTCGGGTCCTATGTCGACACCGACGACCGCAACTCCGATCGCTACCTCTTCCACATCACCCAGGGCGGCCTCGGGCTGCCCGACGAGAGCTACTACCGCGACGACAAGTTCGCGGACGTCCGCGAGAAGTACGTCGCCTACCTCACCCACCTCCTCGAGCTCGGTGATGCCGGGTCGTCGTGGCTGGCCGACGCGGCCACCGCGGCGCGGACCGTGCTCGACATCGACACCAGGCTCGCGGCCGGCCACTGGGAGCGCGCGGAGACCCGCGATGTCCAGAAGACCTACAACCTGACGACGCTCGAGGAGCTCAAGGCGCTCTCTCCCCACTTCGACTGGGACGCCTACATCACCAACCTCGGCGGCAACGCCCAGACGATCGCCGAGTCCTGCGTCCGCCAGCCGTCCTACCTCGCCCACCTGTCCACGGTGCTCGAGGAGGTCGACATCGACGACTGGAAGGCGTGGCTGCTCACTCACGTGCTGCGCAGCGCTGCGGCGTACCTCCCCAACGAGTTCGTCGAGACCAACTTCGACTTCTACGGTCGCACCCTCAACGGCACCCCCGAGCTCCGCGAGCGGTGGAAGCGCGGCGTCTCGTTGGTCGAGGGCGCCCTCGGCGAGGCGGTGGGCAAGGAGTACGTCTCCCGACACTTCCCGCCGGAGTCCAAGGCGATGATGGACGACCTGGTCGACAACCTGCTCCAGGCGTATCGCGTCTCCATCGAGGCACTCGACTGGATGGGCGAGGAGACCAAGCAGAAGGCCTACGACAAGCTCGGCACGTTCCGCCCGAAGATCGGCTACCCGGAAAAGTTCCGCGACTACTCCGGCCTCGTGGTGCGCCCCGGCGACCTGATGGGCAACATCGCCGCCGCGTCGTCGTTCGAGACCGACCGTGAGCTCGCCAAGATCGGCTCGCCCGTCGACCGCGACGAGTGGTTCATGCTGCCCCAGACCGTCAACGCCTACTACAACCCAGGCACCAACGAGATCTGCTTCCCGGCCGGCATCTTGCAGAAGCCCTTCTTCAGCCCGGACGCGACGGCGGCCGAGAACTACGGCGGCATCGGCTCGGTCATCGGCCACGAGATCGGCCACGGCTTCGACGACCAGGGTGCGCAGTACGACGGCGCCGGCAACCTCAACGACTGGTGGACCGTTGACGACAAGGCCGCCTTCGAGGTCAAGACCAAGGCGCTGATCGAGCAGTACGACGCCTTCTCGCCGCGCAACCTGCCCGAAGAGAAGGTCAACGGCGAGCTCACCGTGGGCGAGAACATCGGAGACCTGGGTGGCCTGACCATCGGCCACAAGGCGTTCGTGATCGCCGCCGCCGGCGAGGCGTCGGTCGAGGACCGCAGGTCACTGTTCATGAACTGGGCCTACTGCTGGCGTACCAAGCGCCGCAAGGAGCAGGACCTCCAGTACCTCACCGTCGACCCGCACTCGCCGCCGGAGTTCCGCGCCAACATCGTGCGCAACCTCGACGAGTTCCACGAGGCCTTCGGCACCGCAGAGTCGGACGAGCTGTGGCTCGACCCGGCCGATCGTGTCCGGATCTGGTGAGGCCAGTGCCGCACCC
>NZ_JANPEO010000280.1:0-2777 GCF_031422975.1 Nocardioides sp.
GCGTGCCGACGTCGTGATGGACCGCGCCTTCGACCTGCCCGCGCCGCCCGAGACCGTGTGGCCGTGGCTGGTGCAGCTCGGGAAGCGGCGGGCGGGGTGGTACCTCCCCGCCTCGGTGGAGCGGTTCGTGCCCACATCGCGTCGCGCCCTGCGACACGTCGACCCGGCGCTGCTGCAACACCATGTCGGCGACGTGATTCCTGACTGGGGCGGTGCCCGCGCGACCTTCACGCTCGCGGAGATCGAGGAGCCGCACGTGCTGCTCTACACCTCGCGGCGCGGGCGCACGGACCTGACGTGGTGCCTGCACGTCACTCCCGTGGAGCACGGCTCCCGGGTGCACCTGCGGCTTCGCCTCGGGCCCGTACGCCGCCGACGACTCGCCGAGGTCGCCGGTGGCCTGTTCGACGCGCTGACCATCGCGGGGCTGGCCGCGGGCCTGCGCGAGCGGGTCGGTAGCACCGTGGAATCCTGACCCACTCCGAACATATGTTCGATACACTCGGAGGATGCCCACGTACGCCCCTCCGCCCGGATGGCCACGCGAGGTGCGCCCGCCCGAGGCGCCGGACTGGGAGGCCACGGCCGCGAGCTGGTTCCTCGACCTGTGCCCGGCGGAGTACCGCCGCTACCCCGGGTTGCGGCGACACGTCGTCGTGCTGGCGCGCTTCGCGGTGCTCCACGTCGAGGCGCAGCAGGCGGCCTGTCGGCGTGGGTTGAGCCAGATCCGGTCCGACCTCAAGGACGTGGCCGCGCTCGAGGTGGTCGAGGCGGCGGTGCAGACCTTCCAGCTCGACGAGGCACGGCTGCTCGCGACCCGGCGCGCGGTCGGGTTGGTCGAGGACGCGCTGCGGGGGCGGCGCTACGTCGCGCGGTTGTGAGTGGCCGCTCGCTAGGGTCGTTCGAGTGCACTCCTTCGCCGACGTCGCCGTTGTCAATGCCCGGGGCTGGGTCCTCATGCAGGAGCGGGACGAGCATGCAAGGCACGACCCCGAGCGATGGGGCCTGCCGGGCGGCGACCTGGAGGAGGGCGAGGACTTCCGGGCGGCGGCGGTCCGCGAGCTGGCCGAGGAGACCGGGCTCGTCGTCGAGGCCGACCGGTTGGAGTCGCTGGGCGTCACACGGTTCGACAGCGAGACGTGCGGTGACGTGGACGAGTTCGAGCTGTTCGCCGTACGCCTCGACATCACCGATGACGACGTGGTGTGCGGCGAGGGGCGCCAGATGGTGTTCGTCGACCCGGCGACCTGGCACCGCCTCGATCTGCACCAGGCGGCGAAGCTGTCCTTGCCCCGGGTGATGGCCTGGCGCGACGGCGTCGAGGAGCAACGCTGCTTCGCGGGCGTCATCCTCGTCGACCGACGCGGCTGGATCCTGCTCCAGGAGCGCGACGAGCACCCGCGCATCGACCCGGACAAGTGGGGACTGTCCGGGGGCCACCTCGAGCCCGGCGAGAGCTTCGAGGTCGGTGCCTACCGTGAGCTCGAGGAGGAGACGGGCATATGCATGACACCGGGGGAGCTGGAGCCCTACGGTGAGTTCATGGTCGACCACCGCGCGGCCTACGGCACGTGGGACCGGATGCAGGTCTTCGTAGCCGCGACCACGCTCACCGATGCCGAGATCGACTGCCACGAAGGCCGGCGGATCGTCTTCGTCGACCCCCACGAGGCCCGCGGGCTTGACCTCACCGCTGCTGCTGCCCTCATCCTCCCTGCCTTCCTTGCCTCCCCCCGCTATCGAGATCTCGCAGGAGCCTCCTCATGACCTTCACCGTCCACCCCGTCCCCGGCGCCGGCGCCGAGGATGTCCTCGTCACCGCCGACGGCAGCGTCTACACCGGCACCGACGACGGCGCGATCCTCCGCCTCAGCGCCGACGGTCAACGCGTCGACCGCATCGCCAACACCGGCGGTCGCCCGCTCGGCCTGGAGCTCTTCGACAACGGCGACCTGCTCGTCTGCGACGCCGAGGCGGGGTTGCTCATGGTGCACGTCGCCGACGGCTCGATCGAGACGCTGCTGACCGACATCGACGGCGTGCGCATGCGCTTTTGCAACAACGCCGCGATCGCCGTGGACGGCACGATCTGGTTCAGCGACTCGTCGCAGCACTACGGCATCGCCGAGTGGAAGGACGACATCGTCCAGCACACCCGCACCGGTCGGCTGGTGCGCCGCGACGTCGACGGCACCGTCACCGTGGTCCTGGACGGCCTCGCCTTCGCCAACGGTGTCGCGCTCAGCGCGGACGAGCAGTTCGTGGCCGTGGCCGAGACCGGCGCCCGCACGGTGGTCCGCTGGTGGATCGCCGGGCCCCGCACCGGTGAACGCGACTTCCTGGTCAAGGACCTGCCCGGCTATCCCGACAACATCGCGCGGGGGAGCGACGGCCTGATCTGGGTGAGCATCGCGTCGCCCAAGGACCCGCTCGTCGAGCGCCTGCAGACCGGGCCGCTCCGGCTCCGCAAGCTCGTCACCAGGATCCCCGAGAGGCTCCAGCCCAAGCCGAAGGCGACGATCCGGGTGCAGGCCTACGACGACGCGGGGACTCTGGTCCACGACATCGACCTGGTGGATGCCGGCTTCCACATGGTCACCGGCGTCCGTGAGCGCGACGGGCGGGTCTGGATGGGCAGCCTGCACGAGCCGGCGGTGGCCGTCTACGACCTGCCATGAAATAGACTCCGCGGCATGGGTCATCTCGAGTCGATCACGTCGCCGCAGGACCTGCGCTCACTCTCGGACGCCGAGCTGGTGGCGCTGGCCGCCGAGATC
>NZ_JANPEO010000281.1:0-8856 GCF_031422975.1 Nocardioides sp.
TTCGCGGTGGGGAATCCTGGCCGGCCGGTGTCGTCGCCTCACTTGACGCCGGTCACCACCAGCATCTCGCACGGCCCCACGAAACCGTCCGGTCCCTCGAACCTGCCCAGCGCCTCGGTGATCTCCCGCCACGCGGCGGCCCGTTCGCCCTCGTCGACGCCCGCGAGCATCTGATGCAGTGCCCCGAAGGATTCCTGCTCGAAGCGCACGCAGTCCGCCGCGCGCGCCATGCGGACTGGTGAGGGCACGCTGGTGACCGTGACGTCGTGGAGTCCCGCAGCGAGGAAGACGTCCTCGGCGACGCCGGGCGCGCCCAGGCTGAACGGTCCCGGCTGGCCCGGCAGCGGCGGCGGCAGCTGAGCGATGCGACGGATGATCCCGACCGGCAGCGAGAAGAACTCGTTGCGCTCCGCAGTGGAGTAGACAACGGCCGACAGACGTCCGCCGGGTCGCAGAGCTCGGCACATGCCCGCCAGGGCTGCGGACTGGTCCGGGAAGTAGATCAGCCCGACCCGCGAGATCACTGCGTCGTACGACGACGGCTCAACGCCGACAAGGCTCTCCCCGTCTGCCACCAGCGTGTGCACCTGCGGGAGGCCGGCTCGATCTGCCGCCCGTGCGGCGTACTCCAGGATCGTCGGTGAGATGTCTGTGGCCAGCACGTGTCCGGACGGGCCGACCCGTTCGGCCGCAACGAGTGTCTGTCCGCCAGCACCAGCGGCGACGTCGAGCACCCGGCTGCCGGTGATGATCCCTGCCGCATCGAGCATGACGTCGGTTGCGTCGCCGAGCCAGTCCTCGATGGCAGGACCCCAGCGGTCCCAGGCATCGGCTGCGGTCTCCCATTGGGCGAGGGTGGTCCGCTTGTAGGCAGCGGGATCAAAGGTGGCGGTGGTCATCGCAGGCTCCTCGGGATGGGTGATGTGTCGGGCATCTCGAGTACACCGCCGGTGGGCCGCATCGCCCAGTGCAGGGAATGGACCAAGCCGGTATTGATTCCGTACTGGTCAGGAGAGGCAGGACCGCACAGACTGGCTCGATGCGCGACTACAACCAGTACTGCCCCGTGGCCCTCGCGAGCGAGGTCCTCGCGGACCGGTGGACGCCTCTCATCGCGCGCGAACTCGTTCTGGGGGCCAACCGCTTCAACGACATTGCACGCGGTCTGCCGGGGATCTCGCGCACGCTGCTGCTCCAGCGGCTGTTGCACCTGGAACGGCGCGGCGTCCTGGACCGGGTTCCGGTCAAGGGCGGCCATGAGTACCACCTGACCGACGCCGGGCGTGATCTCGAGTCGGTGATCATGGCCTTCGGGGAATGGGCGGTGCGTTGGATGTTCGCCGAACCCGAGCCCCGCGAGGTTGATCCGGTCTCGCTGACCTGGTGGATGTCGCGGCGGCTTGACGCGGATCGCCTGCCGGCGCGTCGAGTTGTTGTGGAGTTCGCCTACACCGGCCTCGAACCGACTCGGATCTGGCTCGTGCTGGACCGCGGCGAGGCATCGGTGTGCACCAGCCATCCGGGCTTCGAGTCTGATGTGACGGTGACGACCGACCCGGTGGCGCTGATGCGAGTCTTCTCCGGAATCGTCAGTCTGGGTCAGTCGCGCGCCTCGGGGCTGATCGAGGTGACCGGCCAACCCGGCCTGGTCCGGCAGTTCCCGGGCTGGTTCCTGTGGAGTCCCTTCGCCCCGGCGGTGCGCGCTCGGATGGCAACCGGCTGAAACCATCGGCCTCCTTGCCGGAAGGCGCCAGAGCCCGTGGACGGCGTCCCTGATACTTGGTGCCATGAGACAGCAGCGCGTCGTCGTCCTCACCGGCGCCGGTATCTCCGCCGAGAGCGGGCTGGCCACGTTCCGCGACGCCGGCGGGCTCTGGGAGGGCCACGACCCGATGGTCGTCGCCACGCCCGAAGCCTTCGCCGACGATCCGGACCTGGTGCAGCGCTTCTACGACGAGCGCCGCGCCGCGCTCGGTCAGGTCCAGCCCAACGCGGCCCACAGGGCGCTGGCCCGGCTCGAGGACGAGCTCGGCACCAACCTGTACCTCGTCACCCAGAACATCGACGACCTGCACGAGCGCGCCGGGTCGAGTCGGGTGCACCACATGCACGGTCGGTTGCGGGCAGCGTGGTGTACGTCGTGCGGCGAGCGCCACGAGTGGACGTCGCCCCTGATCGGTGAGCCGCCGTGCCCCTCCTGCACCTCGGCGACCCTGCGGCCCGACGTGGTGTGGTTCGGCGAGGTGCCCTACGACATGCACGCGATCCACGAGGCGCTGTGGGCCTGCGACCTGTTCGTCTCGATCGGCACGTCCGGCCTGGTCTATCCGGCCGCCGCGTTCGTGCACTACGCGATCGGCAACGGCACCCGCACGCTCGAGCTGAACCTCGATGCGAGCGACGGCAGCAGCGACTTCCACGAATCGCGGCGCGGTCGCGCCACCGAGCTGGTCCCGGCCTGGGTCGACGAGCTCCTCGACCGCTGAGGTCGACTCACACGCTGACTCAGCCGGGCGCGGTCAGCGGCGGGCCGCCGGCGGCGGGCAGCAGGACCTGGAACGTCGCCCCCTGCGCGCGGGTGGAGACGACCGAGACTGTGCCGCCATGGCGGACCAGGACCTGCCGCACGATGCTGAGGCCGAGGCCATGACCGGAGCGGGACATGGCAGCAGGGTCGGCGGACCGGAAGAACTCGCCGAACAACAGCTCCTGGTCCGTCGAGGAGATCCCGATGCCGTGGTCGCGGACGGTGAGCGCCACCGCATCGTCGTCGCCGCTCAGGTCCACCTCGACGACTCCACCTCGGTGGGAGTACTTCACCGCGTTGTCGAGCAGGGCTCCGATGCACCGGGACAGCTCGAGGGGATGTCCCTGGACCGAGGAGCCGCCGGTGACCGAGAGCTCGATCGAGACGTCTCGGTGCTCGGCCTGCGGAGTCGCGACGGCGATCGCCTCGGTGAGGAGTCCCGCCAGCTCGAGCGTCGCCGTGCTCATCGGGCTCGCCGAGTCGGCCAGGCGGGACACCAACGAGAGGTCCTGGGCCAGTGCGGTGAGTCGGGCCGTGTTGCGGATCATCGGCACGACCGAGCGCTGGGCGTCGGCAGGCAGATCCATGGCCACGAGCAGATCGAGGTGACCGGAGACCAGGGCGAGCGGGTTCTGCAGCTCGCGCGCCACGGACTCGATCAGGGTCCGCCGATAGTCGCCCAGCTCGCGCAGGGCAGCCACGGCTGACCACTCCCGCGCATTGGCCTGTGCATTCAGGATCGCCCGTCCCAGGTCGTGGGCGACGTCCAGGGCCGCGGAGCTCTCGTCGTCGGTCCAGCGCGGCGCATCGACGTCACGCGCCACAGCCAGCATCGCCAGGGCGTCCGCCCCCGCCCCGATGGGCACCAGGGCGATCTCGCGCAGGCCTCGCGCGGACACCTGCGGCGTGAGTTGGTCGCGGAAGTGCGCGTCGAGGTCGTCATCGCCCCAGACACGATCGGGCTCGATGATCAGGACTGCCTGCCGCTCCCAGGCGCTGACCATCGCTGAGCCCAGGGCCGCTCGCACCTCGGGCCCGAGCTCCGGGCTGCCCTCGGTCCCGATCGGGCGTCCGAGCTCGCGGTCCAACGCGTCGAGGGTGTCGATCCACAGACCGTGCGCCCGGAACGGCTCGCGGCACTGCACGCGGACGATCGAGAACAGCTCGCCGAGATCGGCATGCGGTGAGGCCGAGCGGATGACTGCTCGGGTGGCACTGGCCAGCCTGATCCGCTGGGCGAACTCCTCGCGCTCGATCTGGACGAGGATGCCGTGCAGGCTCTGCTGGATCACGCGCTCGAGGTCGGTGAGCTGCACGAGGGTGGGCCGCAGGCAGTCACGGGGCTCGTCGAAGTAGACGAGCGCGCGCATCTTGTCCTGGTCATCGCAGACCTGCGCGATCAGCATGTCCTCCGCGTGCCACCTGGTCGGGTCGTTGCCGGGCTGAACGGCCGGGAAGACGCCGTAGGGGCGCATCCGGTCGATGGCCTCGGGGGTCATGTCCTCGGAACGCACGAACCTCAGCACGCCGACCTCGACGCCGAGCTCGAGGGCGGGATACATGGCTGACAACGGCGAGCCGGCGCCGTCGTACTCACTGCGCGTGACCTGGTTGTCGGTCGCCAGTGCCACGAACTCGAGCATGTCGTCACTACGCAGCACCTCGATGGCACACGCGTCGAAGCCCGTGAGCCGGCGAAGGCTCTCGGCGGTCTCCGACATGGCGCGGCGCGATGCCTGGTCCCCCCACCCGTGTCGGCGAGGTCGCACGATGCTCGCGACCGCAACCGATTCCTGGCTGGTCATCCCGCCTCCTTCCCGAGGACGATCCCACGCATCCGGGTCCCGCACCTAGGTTTCGGAGCCGCCAGTCAGCGTGTACGCCGCAGCAGCGCACCCGCGTGCGGCGGCAGCGTGATGCCGCCCGCGACCAGCGACGCGCCGGCCGGAGTGGTGAAGAGGACCTCGTGCTCGCCCGACAGCTCTACGTCAGCCGCGGCGGTGCCGACGTTGACGACCACGCTCACCGAGCCTCGTCGCAGCACCAGCGTGCGTGCCTCCTCGTCGACGACCACGTCCACCCGGCGCAGGTCGGGGTCGGTCAGCTCGGGCACCTCACGTCGCAGGCCGGCGAGCGCGCGATAGACCTCGAGCAGCACGGCGTGCCGCCCGGTGCCCAGCTCGTCCCAGTCCAGCTTGGACCGCTCGTACGTCGCCGGGTCCTGCGGGTCGGGAACCACGGTCGGGTCCCAGCCCATCCGCTCGAACTCCGAGAGCCGCCCCTCGGCGGTCGCCGCGCCCAGCTCGGGCTCGGGGTGCGAGGTGAAGAACGCGAACGGTGTCGAGGCCGCCCACTCCTCGCCCTGGAAGAGCATCGGGGTGAACGGCGAGGAGAGGGTGAGCAGCGCCGCACAGGCCAGCTGGTCGTCGTCGAGCGCCTCGGTGACCCGGTCGCCACGCGCGCGGTTGCCGATCTGGTCGTGGTTCTGGCTGGCCACCACGAGCCGCCACCCCGGCATCCGGTCCACGTCGACCGGCACGCCGTGCGGGCGGTTGCGGAAGGAGCTGAAGGTGCCGTCGTGGAAGAACCCACGGGTGAGCACCTTGCCCAGGGCGGACAGCGGCTCGAAGTCGGCGTAGTAGCCCTCCGTCTCGCCGGTGAGCGCGACGTGGAGGGCGTGGTGGAAGTCGTCGCTCCACTGCGCGTCGAGCCCGTAGCCGCCCGCCTCGCGCGGCGTCACGAGCAACGGATCGTTGAGGTCGGACTCGGCGATCAGGGTCAGTGGCCGGCGCAGATGGGCCGACAGGGCGGCCACCTCGACCGCCATCTCCTCGAGCAGGTGGGTCGGCGACTCGTCGGCCAGTGCGTGCACGGCGTCGAGCCGCAGCCCGTCGAGGTGCATGTCGGTGAACCACGACCGGACGCTGTCGAGGATGTAGCGGCGGACCTCGTGGCTGCCCTCCCCGTCGAGGTTGACGAGGTCACCCCACGTGTTGGCGCCCTCCTTGAGATAGGGCCCGAAGACCGGCAGGTAGTTGCCCGAGGGGCCGAGGTGGTTGTGCACCACGTCCTGGATGACGCCGATCCCGGCCGCGTGGCAGCCGTCGACGAACCGCTGGTAGGCCGCCGGGCCGCCGTACTGCTCCTGCACGGCCGACCACAGGACGCCGTCGTAGCCCCAGTTGTGGGAGCCGTTGAACGCGTTGACGGGCATCACCTCGACGAGGTCGACCCCGATCGAGCGCAGGTGGTCCAGCTTGCCGAGCGCGGCGTCGAAGGTGCCCTCGGGCGTGAACGTGCCGACGTGCAGCTCGTAGATCACCGAGCCGGCGAGCTGGCGCCCGGTCCAGGCCGCGTCGGCCCAGGCGTGTGCGCCCGGGTCGAAGGTGCGCGAGAGCGCGTGCACCCCCGCGGGCTGGCGGCGCGAGCGCGGGTCGGGCAGCGGCCGGTCGGCCTCGTCGACGAGGTAGCCGTAGTCGACCTCACCGCCGGGCACCGGGCCGGCGGGGGTCCACCAGTCGTCGGCTCGACGGGTCATCGGCACCCGCTCGTCGCCGACCTGGAGGGTGAGTGTCCGAGCACGCGGCGCCCACACGTCGAAGCGACCACGGATGGCGGGAAGTGGTGCGGCGCTGCGGGTCAGCAGTGCGACCGGCAGGTCGGCCAACAGTTCGGCGACGGGGACATCACCGGTCACGATGCGCCCGGAGATCGCGTCGGTCCACTCCCCGGCCGGTAGCGCGAGAGTGGTCGCGCCCCAACCACCGCGGCTGGCAAGGCCGAGCGGCAGGCGGGTGGCCACGGTGACCGCCCCGCCGCGGTCGAAGGCAAGCAGGTGCTCGGCGGCGTCGCCGGTCACCGCGAGGGGAGCGTAGGAGTCGAACAGCTCAGCCTGCTCGCGCCGGGCCAGGAGCCCGGCCCGGGTGACGAGCAGCTTGGCCGCCCCGGGGTCGTCGACGCCGCCGGTCAGCGACGGGCGCAGGCCGTCCTCGATCTTGGCCAGTCGGCTGCGGCGTACGTCGTAGTCGACCGGTCGCCGGTTGTCGGGGTCGACCAAGGACTGCTCCCACAGCTCGCTGCCCTGGTAGACGTCGGGCACTCCCGGCATCGTGAGGGCGACGAGCTTGGCGCTCAAGGCGTTGCTCCAGCCCGCGTCGGCGACGACACCGAGCACCTCCTCGACGACGGCGCGCACCTCGGGCCGGTCGATCGCGGCGTCCACGGCGGCGTGCACTGCGGCCTCGTAGTCCCCGTCGGGCTCGGTCCACTGGGTGCGGTCTCCGGCTTCGCGCATCGCCTTCTCGGCATAGGCGTGCAGGCGCTCGCGCCAGTCGGAATCGAGACCGGCAGCCGGCCAGGCACCCACGACGGCCTGCCACAGCAGGTTGCCGAAGCCGGGGTCGGGCAGCGGCACGAGCCGCAGCAGCCGGTCGAGCGCGCGCTCCCAGGTGTCGGGGACCTCGGCGAGCGCGGTGATCCGGGCGCGGACGTCCTCGCCGCGCTTGGTGTCGTGGGTGGACAGCGCGGTCATCGCGTGCGGCCACTCGCGCTGGCGGGTGGCCATCGCGTCGTGCCACTGCCCCGTGGTGAGCGAGAAGACGGACGGGTCGGCGCCGACCTCGTTGAGCGAGGAGAGCCGCGACCAGCGGTAGAAGGAGCAGTCCTCGACGCCCTTGGCCATGACCATGCCGGAGGTCTGCTGGAAGCGCAGCGCGGGCGGCTGGCTCGCGTCGGACAGCACCGGGAGCAGGACGTCGAGGGTGGCGGCGAGGTCGGGGCGGTGCTCACGGGCCGACGCGAAGGCCTCGTCGAGGTGGTGCCGACCACCGGGGAGGTAGGAGCGGTAGACCGGGAAGCAGGCCAGCAGCTCGCCGACCGCGTCCTCGGTGTCGGCCGGGGCGTCGGGGATCGCCACTCGCAGCTCGCGGCCGATGCGCAGCACCTCGGAGCGGAGGATGCCGTCCGCCACGGCGCGCTTGTTGTCGTGCACCATCGCTGCCCAGTCGACCGGCCCGCCACGCAGCCGCTCGTCCAGTGCGCCGAGGGCAGCGGCCGCGGTCGGGTCGGTGAGGACCCGGTCGATCAGCGCCATGGCGTCGTACCCGGTGGTGCCGGCGGTCGGCCACTCCGGCGCTAGCTCCTCGCCGGGCTCCAGGATCTTCTCGACCAGCACATAGGCGTCGCCGGTCAGCTCGGCGAGGTCGCGCAGGTAGCCCTCGGGGTCCCGCAGGCCGTCGGGGTGGTCGACGCGCAGCCCGTCGACGAGACCCTCGGTGAACCACCGGCCGATCTCGTCGTGTGAGCGGTCGAACCACTCGCGGTCCTCGACCCGGATCGCGGCCAGGCTGTTGACGGCGAAGAACCGGCGGTAGTTGAGGCCGGCATCGGCCAGCCGCCAGGACACGAGCTCGTAGTGCTGCCGGGCATGCACGTCCTGGGCATCCAGCCTGTGCTCGTCCATGTCATCGGCGCTGCCGGGAGCGAGCGGAAAGGCGTTGTCGTGGTAGAGCAGCTGGCCGGCCTCGACTGCGAGGTGGGCGATGGTGCCGTCCTCCGCGAGGTCGTCGTCGCCGACCACCGGGATCCGGATCCGCCCCCCGCCTGCGGCCCAGTCGATGTCGAATGCCTCGGCATAGTCGGAGGACTGACCGTGGGTGAGGACCGACCACCACCAGGCGTTGTCGCTCGCGCTCGCGACGCCGACGTGGTTGGGCACGATGTCGACCAGCACACCCATGCCGAGGCGGTGCGCCTCGGCCGAGACCGCCGCCAGCCCGGAGACGCCGCCACGGGCAGCGTCGATGCGGCCGTGGTCGGAGACGTCGTACCCGTGGTTGCTGTGCGACTCGGCCGCCAGCAGCGGCGAGAGGTAGACCCAGTCCACACCGAGGTCGTGCAGATAGGGCAGCACGTGGGCCGCCGCGTGCAGGTCGAAGTCCTCGGTGATCTGGAGCCGGTAGGTGCTGACGGGCGTGCGCATCAGCCGACGGTGTCGGTGCGGTGCCGCTGGTCGGCGCCCGGCGTGGAGTCCTCGGCTCCGGTGTCGGCGAGCGAGGCGAGGGAGGCGGCGACCGAGTGGTCGACCTCCTGCTCGGGCTCGGCGTGCTCGCGGAGCACGACGAGGCTGTGCGTCGCGATAGCCACACTGGCACCGGCGGCATGGGTCTGGGCGGTGTCGGCGGACCCGCCGGTGTCGATGACGACGTCCCACGCCGCGGCGTACTCGTCCGGAGGCAGGGTCACGTCGGCCGGGCCGTCGGCGTTGAAGTAGACCAGGAAGTGGTCGTCGGTGATGGTGCCGCCGCGGGCGTCCTTGCCGGCGATGCCGT
>NZ_JANPEO010000282.1:0-3062 GCF_031422975.1 Nocardioides sp.
TGCATGATCTTGGCCATCATCGGGTGGCCGCCGCTCGCCAGGAGTACATGGCGTAGGTCTGGGTGGCGATGCGGTTGGTGCTGCGTCGCTGCATGATTTTCGTAATCATCGTGTGGCCGCCGCTCGCCACGAGTACATTGAGTACGTCTGGTTTGAGACCCGCTTGGTCGCACATCGCTGAATCAACTTGTTCATCATCGGTCGTTCTCCCTCACCTAGAGACTCGCCGAGCTCGCTGACCGAGTGGCGACGTGCGGGCCACCTCTGAACCGACCCGTGACGCACTGTACGGTGAGATGCCCTTACGAGCGAGTACCCAAATCCTTCTCGGCTATGAGGTCACGCAGCTGCTGGGTACGAAGCGGCTTCTGGAACACGTTCGTCACCCCCAGCTCCTGCAGCACGGCTCGGCGCTCGCCGGCCCAGGCGGTGATGACCACCACCTCGAGTCCGACGGTCCGATCAGGGTGCTCGTTGAGCCAGCGGACCACGTCTTCGCCGCCCATCCTGGGCATGGTCAGGTCGAGCAGGATGAAGTCGTACAACTCCTCCTGGAGCGCGGCCACGGCCTCGAGGCCGTCCGCGGCCTCGTCGGCGAGGTGCCCCTGGCGCACCACCATGCGCACCATCAGGTCACGAATGTCCTCGGTGTCTTCGACGATGAGGAAGCGCAGCTGCTTCGCCTCAGTGCTCACGACAGCAAAGGCTAGCGGCGTGGAGGGCAGTTCCGCGACGTGGTTGTCCGCACATGCTCAGTTTTTGGGCGGCTCCGCGCCCTGCCCCTATGCTGTACGACGCCTCAGGGACCCACGTCCTGACAGGCAGGCCCCCATCGTCTAGCGGCCTAGGACGTCGCCCTTTCACGGCGGTAGCACGGGTTCGAATCCCGTTGGGGGTACGTCTCATCGCGGTGCCACCCCTCGATTGGCAGGGGCGGGAAAGGATGGGTTAGAGTTCCCCCGCTTCGACAGAAGCACCAGCACCACCCTGGCCCCGTAGCGCAGTTGGTTAGCGCGCCGCCCTGTCACGGCGGAGGTCGCGGGTTCGAGTCCCGTCGGGGTCGCCACCACTGGCCCGGAGCATCGCTCCGGGCCAGTAGGCATTTCGGCTCTATACGCTGGCGACATGCCTTTGGAGATCGCCCCCGCTGCCTTCGATCGGCTTGTCGAGGAGGCTCTCGATTCGTTGCCGGCCGAGATCGCCGCGAGGGTTCACAACGTCGTCCTCCTCATCGAGCCGCAGGCGCCGCCCGAGGACCCCGACCTGCTGGGCGTCTACGACGGGGTCGCGCTGACCGAGCGCGCGGCCAACCACGCGGGCGACCTGCCCGATCGGATCGTGTTGTTCCGCGACAACCTCCTCGCCATGTGTACGACCCCCGAGCAGTTGGCCGACGAGGTGCGGATCACCGTCGTGCACGAGATCGCGCACCACTTCGGCATCGACGACGCACGACTCGACGAGCTCGGCTACGCCTGATCCGTCTCAGAAGCTGGCGCCGAGGGCAAACCCGAGGAAACACATCGCAATCGACACGACGGCCGTGACTGCGGCGTACGCACCACCCAGGCGTGGTCCCCGGTCGACGGCCTGGACGACGAACGCGGAGTAGGACGTGAGCGCTCCACAGAAGCCCGTCATGGCCAGGGCCCACGCGTGGTCACCCAAGGACAGCGCCGCGAACACCCCCGCCAGGCCGGAGCCGACCACGTTGACCAGCAGTGTGCCGAGCGGCCAACGGTCGTCGAGGCCAAGGGCCCACAGGTAGCGCAACGGGGCGCCGATCGCCGCGCCGAGCGCGACCAACAGCGCGGTCATCGCGGCGTCCGGGCCAGGCGGCGGCCAGCGGCCGCGGCAGCCAGGCAGGCTGCCAGCGTGCCGGTGAGATACAACCCCGCCAGCGCGACATCGCCGTCAGCGGCGAGCGAGCGGGTCTCCTCCGCCCAGGACGACACCGTGGTGAAGCCACCGAGCACTCCCGGGCCGAGGAACAGCGTCCGGACCGGTGAACGGCGGATGGCGCCCACGCCCGTCATGGCCGCGAGCGCGAGGCAGCCGGCGACGTTGATCGCGAAGGTCACCCACGGCAACGCGGTGCCGGGGTCGACCGCCTCCCCCAGCCCCCATCGCAGCAGCGCTCCCGTAGCGCCGCCCAGCGCCACGACCAGGAGTGGCAGGGCGCCCTCGAGCGCGCCCGAGTGGGCGGGCGCATCGGGATGGGTCACGAGACCTGCTGGTTGCCCAGTGATCGGGCCGGGTCCGACTGCCGGAAGGTGACGGGGGGCTCGCCATCGATCTGGCGGATGTATTCGGTGAGGTACCAGATGTGGAACGCGCGTTGCTCGGGCGTGCGCTGGATCGAGAGCAGCCGCTCGGCCTTGCAGAACGCATCGGCCAGGTCGAACATCTCGAGCATGGTCTTCAAGATGGGCGCGGCCTCCGGCTCGACCGTGACGTTGAGGTTGATCGTGGCCGACCCGGCTCGACGGGCGCGCTTGATCGCGAAGTGGACGTCGCGGGGCAGTTGGCGCTCGTAGCTGGCGAACATCGCGGACAGGTTGGCGGCCAGCGGGTAGGCATCCTGGTGGGCGACCGCCAGCAGCCGGAGCTCGCGGCGCAGGTCGGCGTACTGCCGGCTCAGGGCTGTCGCGAGAGGGACGTCCAGGCCCAGGAGTTGTACGGCGACGGCCTGGTCGCTGCGAGCCTCGACATCGGGCTCGGTGTGGCTGTCGAAGATCGGCTCGGCGGCCTCGTGATCGCCGACTCCGGTCGCGGGCTCGAACCACACCACCTTGCCGTTGTCCTCGATGGAGGCGCCCCACGCGACGGACGACATCGCGACCATCGAGAGGCCGCGACCGAAGGTCGCCAAGAAGTCGTCGGGATCCGCGACGTGGGCGGACGGGACAGGCGCCAGGGAGGAGCCGTCGAGCACCTCGATCCGGGGGTGCGTCGCCGTGCCGCGCACCCGCACCGAGATCGGCGCCATGCCGTGCAGGATCGCGTTGGCCACGAGTTCGGCGGTGCCCAGTTCGGCACACTCGACGAGATCGTCGCGCCCC
>NZ_JANPEO010000283.1:0-2657 GCF_031422975.1 Nocardioides sp.
CTCGGGCGGGTCGATGTCATGTCAGAGCCCGGGCTGATCAGGGATCGACGACGCGAGGAGGATCAACGCCGCGCCGAGCCCGGCCAGCACGGTGACGTCGAGAGCCTTGTGGCGTACGGCCAGCATGCCGGCGTCGCGCGGGCCGAGCACCACCCGGACCACCGAGGCCAGCAGCAGCGCCCCGCCGAGCATCCGGATCCCGATCCGCCAGTCGCCGAGTCCGGCGACGGCCAGGCCGGCGGCGGTGATCAGCAGCACGAACAGGTAGAACGCGCCCCCGATGGTCGAGGGATAGCGCCGCTCGTCGGGCTCGCCCCGGGGGTGGTCGCCGTCCTCCGGGTGGTCGCCGTCGACGAGGTCCTCGGCGGAGATCGGCGGCACGCTCTCGGGCGGCACGAGGGTGGGATCATCCGGCGGCGGCTCGAGCGGGTCGGTCACGGGGTTCCTCATCAGTCGGGGCGGGACTGTTCGGCGATCTCCACAATATTGCTCAGCAGCATCGCGCGGGTCATCGGACCGACACCCTTGGGGTTGGGCGACACCCAGCCGGCGACGTCCCACACGTCCGGGGCCACGTCACCGGTGACCTTGCCCTCGACCCGGGAGACCCCGACGTCGAGCACGGCCGCGCCGGGCTTGACCATGGCGGCGGTGATGATGCCGGGGACGCCTGCGGCAGCCACGACGATGTCGGCGCGCCGCACGTGGGCCGCGAGGTCGACGGTGCCCGTGTGGCACAGCGTGACCGTGGCGTTCTCCGAGCGACGCGTGAGCAGCAGCCCCAGCGGGCGGCCCACCGTGAGGCCGCGGCCGACCACGACGACCTCGGCGCCGGCGATCTGCACGCCGTGGCGACGCAGCAGCTCGATGGCGCCGACCGGGGTGCACGGCAGCGGCCCGGCCTTGCCGAGCACCAGCTTGCCGAGGTTGGTCGGGTGCAGCCCGTCGACGTCCTTGTCGGGGTGGACGCGCGAGAGGAGGGCGAACTCGTCGAGGCCGGTGGGCTGCTGGACGATGAAGCCGGTGCAGTGCGGGTCGGCATTGAGCTCGTCGATCACGGCCTCGACCTCGGCCTGCGTGGCGGTGGCGGGCAGGTCGCGGCGGATCGAGGCGATGCCCAGCTCGGCGCAGTCCTTGTGCTTGGCACCGACGTACCACTGCGAACCGGGGTCGTCGCCCACGAGCACCGTGCCGAGACCGGGGGTGATGCCGCGAGCCTTGAGGGCCGCCACGCGCACGGCGAGCTCGGCCTTGATGGTGCGCAGCGTCGCGGCGCCGTCGAGAGTCTGAGCGGTCACGTTGTCTCCAGGGTGGCGGTGGGAGTGGTGGCGGTGGGAGTGGTGGCGGTGGCGGTGGCGGGAACGGGCTCGCCGTGACGGGCGAGGTAGCGCTCGGCGGCTCGGGCGGCCGGGTGCGAGACGACCGCGGCCGAGACGCCGATCACGGCGATCACGGCCCAGCCGGGAGCCCCCCAGGTGAGGGCCAGGAACGTGTAGAGCGCGGGGAAGACGATCGGCTCGATCTGGTAGCCGAGCCCCCACACGCCCTGGTAGTCACCCATCCGACGCGGGTCCGAGAGCTCGGAGGTGAAGCCCCAGTCGGAGGCCGACTGCCACAGCTCGGCGCCGGTGATGGTGATGTGGCCGATCCAGATCAGCACGATGGAGACCCAGCCGACGGTCTCGTGGGTCACGCTGAGGACGAGGCAGGACGCGACGAACGCCCAGCCCGACCGGCGCACCGCGCGCAGCGACCCGTTGACCGAGTCGGCGCCTCGAGAGGCGCGGACCTGCAGCAGCACGGCCAGCACCGTGTTGGTGCCGAACAGCCATGCCAGCAGTGTCTGCGGGGCGTCGGTGCGCTCGACGAGCCAGAGCGGCACGACGACGTTGAGCAGCACCTGGTTGGAGGAGAGCACACCGTTGCAGACCGCCAGGACCAAGAAGCCCTTGTTCTTGAAGGCGGCGGGCGTGACGTGCACGTCCGGACCGGTCGCCACGTCCACTGTCCGCCGGATCGCGGGCAGGAACGAGACCATCACGGCGTTGATCGCCAAGAGAGCGGCGGTGATGAGGGGTACGGCGATGATGGCTTCCCGGGTCCCGATGCCGAGCGCCACGCCGGCGGTCCCGGCACCGAGCGTGTAGCCGACGTTGCGCGCGGCCCGCTGGTAGGCCATGGCCCCGACGCGCTTGTCACGGGGGAAGACCTCGATCCGGTAGACATTGCGCGCAGAGCGGCCGGCCGTCTCGAGGCAGGCCAGCACGGCGAGCACGAGCACGAACGACGCGAACCCGGACGCGAGCGGCCATGCGAGGTAGAGCAGCGCCTCGATGAACGCGCTGATCACCCACAGCCGCTTGGCGCCCACCCGATCGCTGAGCCGCCCGAGCGGGATCGACAGGGCCAGGGTGACGAGGGCTGCGGCCGACAGGCCAAGCCCGATCTGCGACCCGGAGAGGCCGACGATCTGGGTGAAGAAGACGGCCGTGCCGGTCAGGAACGAGCCGGTCGCGAACGCCGACAGCACGCTCTGCAACGCCAGGTCGCGCTCGAGCTTGGTGGGCGGGATGATCCGCCTGAGGAACCGGAGCATCAGTGGAAGTTAATCGTCATCGACATAGATACGTGCGAGTACGAAAACGACGAAGATGACG
>NZ_JANPEO010000284.1:0-8938 GCF_031422975.1 Nocardioides sp.
GAATCGGATGAGTCGCTGGCACTCGAGGATGTGCAGACGGGCGAGCTTGGCGCGGTCGATCGGGTTGGGGGGCGCCGCCTCGTCGAGGTGGCCATCGGTCTCGTACTGGTAGCCCGCCTTGCCACGGATGCGCTGGTCGCCACCGGTGCAGAACGCCCGCTTGCCGTTCTTGTCGCTCGGGCCGTTGCCGGTGAGCAGCACGCAGCCGACGTCAGCGGAGGCGCGGGCGTGGTCGAGCACTCGCAGCAGCTCGTCCACGGTGTGCGGCCGGAACGCATTGAGCACGTCGGGCCGGTCGAAGGCGATCCGCACCGTGCCGTGCGCCTTGGCCCGGTGGTAGGTGAGGTCGGTCAGGTCGTCGAAGCCGGGCACCGCGTCCCAGGCCGTCGGATCAAACGTCTCGGACACGCCCTCGATCGCACTCATGTGGCCACACCTTAGTGACGATCGGCACGAGGGCGGATGTCAGGCGCGGTTGATCGATCGCGCCAGCCCCAGGAGGTGGCCGAGGCGCGCGAGCTCGGACTCCAGGAACTCCGGTCCGCCGCGCCGACCCAGCACGATCAGGTCGTCGCCGAGGGGCGCGCCGCAGAGCACGCTCACCTCGTCGTCCGGGAGGCGGGACGGCCGGTCGAGCTCCACCCACGTGAACTCGGTGGGCGCTGCTTCGGTCCTTCGCGAGACGGTGCCGTCGGCGCCGACGCGGACGGCCCAGTCGACGCGGAAGGTGACCGGCAGCAGGTCGATCACTCGGTTGAGTGCCTCGGTCGGGTGGGCGGTCAGCTCCTCGACCACCTCGAGGTCCAAGAACAGGTTGCCGCCTGCGGCGTACCGGCTGATCCACAGCACCTCGACGCCGTCGAGCGCGTTGCAGGCCGAGACGATCGAGTCGGGCATCGCCCCGGGCGCCATCTCGAGCAGCACGTCGTCGACCGCGGTGCCGTCGTGGCGCTTCTCGACGATCTCGATCGCCTCGATGTCGCCACCTGCCTCGCCGATCGCGCCCGCCAGGCGGCCCAGGGAGCCGGGGACGTCGGGCAGGGTGACGCGCAGGAGGAAGGGCACCGCCACAGGCTAGCCGCGTGGTGTTGCGGCAGTGTTGCCGAGCCGCCGCCGGACGCTCAGGCGTCTCACCCGTCGGCGAGTCGCGCCCGAAGTCCGCTCGCCCGCTGCGCCTGTCGGGCGATCGCGGCGCGCACGGCCGCCTCGGGACCGATCACGCGGACCTTGGTCTCGGCACGGGTCACGGCGGTGTAGAACAGCTCGCGGGTCAGCAGCCGTGACTCCTCGTCGGGGAGCAGCACCGTCACCACGTCGGCCTGGCTGCCCTGGCTCTTGTGGATCGTCATCGCGTGCAGGGTCTCCACGTCGCCGAGCCGCGACGGCGCCAGGTCGAGCGCACCGGTGCTGGTCGACACGGCCACCCGTCGGCCGGCGGGCGTCTCGACGACCACGCCGGTGTCGCCGTTGTAGATGCCCAGGGTGTAGTCGTTGGCCGTCACCAGGACAGGCCGCCCGACGTAGGACGTCTCGTAGAGCGGGTCACCGGTCTCCTGGCTCAGCCACTGCTCGATGCGCCGGTTCCAGTGCCGCACGCCGAAGGGCCCGTCGCGGTGCGCACACAGCAGCCGGTGACGCTCGAGTGCCGCCAGGGCCTTGGGCCCGTCGCCTGCGGCGGCCGCGTCGCGTACGGCGAGGGCCGCGGGCAGCGCCGTGGCGCGGATCGCCGACGCGGGGTCCGGATCGGTGATCCACTCGACCTGGTCGTGCCCGGCTCGGAGCGCCTCGATCGCGGCGTCGGCGTCGCCGAGGCGCAGAGCCTCGGCGAGTGCCCGGATCTCCTCGCCGTAGCGGTGGGCCGTCCTCAGGGCGGCGACCGGGGTGTCCGGCCGACCCTCGTAGCCGCGCACGAGGTCGGTCAGCACCGCCCCCGCGTCGACCGACGACAGCTGGTCGGGGTCGCCGACGAACACCAGTCGGGCATCGGGGCGCACGGCCTCGAGCAGCCGCGCCATCATGGTCAGCGACACCATCGACGTCTCGTCGACGACGACGAGGTCGTGCGGCAGCCGGTTGCCGCGGTGATGACGGAAGCGGGTGCGGTTGCCGGGGTGGGTGCGCAGCAGCCGGTGCAGGGTCATCGCGCTGACCCCCGCCAGACGGGCCCGGTCGGACTCGTCGAAGGTGGCCGCGTTGGCGCGGACCGCCTGCTCGAGGCGGGCCGCCGCCTTGCCGGTGGGGGCGGCCAGGGCGATGCGCAGGTGCTCGCCGCGCGCCTCGGCCTGCTCGTGCAGCGCGACGAGCAGGCCCGCCACGGCCGTCGTCTTGCCGGTGCCGGGACCTCCAGTGATCACGGTCGTCCACTGGCTGGCGGCGTGGGTGCAGGCGGCGCGCTGCTCGTCGTAGCCCGCGTCGGGGAAGACCCGGCCCAGCGACGACGCCAGCAGCGCCGGGTCTGTCCGCGGGGTGGACGCCGCCCGGCTCGTCAGGTCGTCGAGCACCTGGGTCTCCTGCTCGTGGTAGCGGTCGAGATAGAGCAGGCCGTGCTCCCAGTGCAGCACCCCGAGGCCGACGAGCGGGCTTCGCTCGATCGCAGCGGACCACGCGCCGAGCTCGGGCCACGCCAGGTCGAGGTCGCCCAGCTGGGTGGTCACGTCGGCCAGTTCCAGGCACACCGAGCCACCCCGCACGGCCCGGCAGGTGAGCGCGATGGCGAGCAGCACGTCCGGATCACGCTCGCCCCCGAGCTGCCCCAAGGTGGTGGCGATGTGCACGTCGGCGGCAGTGATCACGCCTGCCGCGTTGACCACGGCCAGCGCGGGCGGTGCGGTCAACGCCAGGTCCCGATCGTGCTCGTCGACCGGCTCGAACAGCTCGCTCATGCGGACGCCCCCGCTCGCTCGTCGGAACCGTCCAGCAACCCGGACAGCTCCTCCACCAGGGCGACCGGCGGCCGCCAGGCGAACACGCCGCACGGCGCCCCGTCGATGCGTGGGGTGTCCGGCCCGCACATGCCGCGGAGGTATAGGTAGAGCACGCCACCCAGGTGGGATGCCGGGTCGTAGTCTGGCAGTCGCCAGCGCAGGAACCGGTGCAGCACAACGGTGTAGAGCAGGGCCTGCAGCGGGTAGGCGGAGTGCCCCATCGCGTCGTCGAGCACCGCCGGGCGGTAGTCGTGCGCGGAGAGCGGCGCATCCAGGTCGCCCAGCCAGTTGGTCTTGTAGTCCACGGTCAGGAACCGTTCCGTGCCGTCGACGGCGACGCGCAGCACCACGTCGATCGACCCGGTAAGGTAGCCCCGCAGCGGCTGGTCGGCAAGATCCGCGTCGTCCTCGAGGGTGTCGGCGTAGGACAGCACGGGGTCGCCGACCGGCAGGTGTCGCCGGAGCAGGGGTGCCAGGTCGCCGAGGCGCACCCCGATCGTGGGATAGGTCGCGTCGTCGCCCCCGGCGAGGGGCAGCTCGAAGTCCAGCTCGCGGAGCCGGTCGGGGAGCCGCAGGTCGAGCAGCGTCCGGTCGGCGGCGAGCGGGCCGAGGGGGCTCGTGCACACCGCGACCAGGGCATCGGCCAGCGCCTCGGCGTCGAGGTCGACCGGCCACCAGACCAACTGTTCGGTGATGTGTCCGAGCAGCTCCGCGCGGAAGTCGGCGGCGGCCGGATCTGCGTGCTCGAGCACGGCGTGGACCAGCGAACCGAACGTCGCGCCCACCGGCAGGTCGGCCATCGGCGACGGCACGGCCGCGGTCTCGACGTCCGGGGCGCCCGCCTCCAGCAGGACGAGCGCGTCGTCGACCTCCGGCGGCTCCTCCGGCTCCGACATCGGCTCCGACCAGGAGCCGCTGTCGGTGTGGGCCGCGCCGGCGGCCGAGAGCGACGAATAGGACGTACGCCGCCAGGCGGTGTCGACCGTGCGCGTGAACGTCCGCACCGAGAGCGCGTCCGCCGCGTGTGCGAGGGGAGTGGGATCGGGAGGGGTCAGCGTGGCCGGCTCGACGACCGGGCCGCCGGCGGCGTCCCAGTGACCCAGGATCTCGAGCAACCGCTCCTCGGCGACCAGTGGCTGCTCGTCGGGCACCACCGCACCCTGTGGGCGCCGACCGAACAGCATCCGGTGCAACGGCGAGGCGGGCGTGTTGCGCTCGGCCGGGGCGTACCACGCGACGACCTGCGACTGGGCTCGCGTCAGCGCGACGTAGAGGAGTCGCAGCGACTCGCCGGCGTCCTCGCGCCAGTGCCGGGCCACGGCGTGCCGGTGGAAGGGGCTGCGGCCGCCGACGTCGCGGCAGCGCCGGCCCTCGTCGTCGTGGAACAGCGGGATCTCCGGGTCGTTGCCGACGTAGCGGTTCCACAGGGTCGGGAGGTAGACGACGGGGTATTGCAGGCCCTTGCTGCCGTGGATCGTGACGAGCTGTACGGCGGCGGCATCTGAGTCCAGTCGCCGGGTGCGCTCGGAGGCGACCTCGAGCTTGTCGTCAGCGACCTGCTGGCGCAACCAGCCGAGCAACCCGACGATGCCGAGCCGGTCCTCGACGCTCACCCGGTGCAGGGCTTCGCCGATGTGGCGGATGTCGGTCAGCGTGCGCTCGCCACCCACTCGACCCAGCACGCGTGCGGTCAGGCCGGCCACGACGGCCACCTCGAGCACCGCGGCGACCCCGCGCGTGGTCAGGACGTCGGTCAGCGTGCGCACGCGGTCGGCGAGGGAGTCGGTCAGGTCGTCACCCCCGGCGTCGAGTGCGGCCGCCGAGTAGCCGAAGAACGAGGTCAGCGCCGCGGCGCGCACCCGGTCGCCGCGGTGCGGCTGCTCGAGCGCTTCGAGCAGGGTCAGCCACTCGGTGGCGGCGGCCGTGTGGAAGACGGAGCCGCCGGCGTTGATGACCGAAGGGACACCCACCGCGAGGAGCGCCTCCTGGGTGGCCTCGAGCTCGCTGCGCCGCGCGGCCAGCACCGCGACATCGCCGGGCACCAGCGGCCGGCCCTCGAACGTCGCGCCGCTCTGGATCAGACGCTTGATGTCGTGCGCCGCGTCGGTGATGACGTGCTCGCGCCACAGGGCCACCGGGGGCTTGGACCGCGGACCCTTGCCGAGCTCGGTGCGGCGTACGACCCGGAGCCGGAACGGCGCCCCGGCACCTGCCAGGCGCGACTGCGAGAAGTGCGCCTGCACGGGGTGGACGACGATGCGCGGGTCGCCGAGGGTCGCACCCTCGAGCAGCGCCTGGAGCGCGTCGAGCAGGGGCTGGTCGCAACGCCAGTTGACCCCCAGTGTCTGGGTGGTGCGCGCGGCGTCGCCAGCCGCGAGGTAGGTGACGATGTCACCGCCGCGGAAGGCATAGATGGCCTGCTTCGGGTCGCCGATCAGCACCATCGTGGTCGACTCGGCGAAGGCCCGCTGGAAGACCTGCCACTGCACCGGATCGGTGTCTTGGAACTCGTCGATCAGCACGAACTTCCAGCGGCGACGCATGCGTGCCCGGGCCGGGGCGTCGAGCTCGGTGAGGGCGTCGGCGAGCTGGCTGAGGAGGTCGTCGTAGCTGAGCACGCCCAGCCGGCGCTTGCGGCGCTCGAGCTCGGCGAGCACGTCGGTGGCGAAGCGGACCCGCATCGCTGCGGGCGACTCGGGCGCCTCGGTGAGCACGGCGATCGGCTCGATGACGGCGCGCGGGTCGCCCACGACGTTGCGGGCGAGCTCGAGGGCCTGCGCGCGGGTCCACGGCGGCGTCTCCTCCTCGCCGAACCGGGCGAGGTAGAGGTCGTCGACGACCTCGGAGGTCAGCTGCTCGAGGTCCTCGACCAGGGTGGCGCCGGCGTCGGTGTCGCCCGCGACGCCGAGGCTGCGCAGCACCAGCTGGCAGAACTGGTGGATCGTCGCGATGGTGGCCGCGTCGAACGAGACCAGCGCAGCCGTGAGCCTCTGCAGCCGCCGGGCGCGCTCGGGTTCGCCGCCCGCGAGCAGCCAGTCGTGCAGCCGGTTGTCCGGTTCGCGGGTCGAGGCGTCGGTGAGCACCTGCACCGCCTCGTCGAGCTGGGCACGCACGCGCTCGCGCAGCTCCTGGCTGGCGGCCCGGGTGAAGGTGACGACGAGCATCTCGTCGAGGGCGACCTCGCCGGCGGCGACGTACTTCGTGACGAGGGCAGCGATCGTCCAGGTCTTGCCCGTGCCCGCGCTCGCCTCGAGGAGGGTGATCCCCGGCTCGAGGTCGCGCGTGATGTCGAAGGTCTCCATCAGATCCCCCGGATCTGTTCGTTGCCCTGCGCGTCGGCGCCGATCAACGGGCTCCACAGCCGCCACGCGAAGTGTCCGAGTCGGTGAGGTGCCGGCCCGTCCTCGCCCGCACGCAGCGGCCCACTGAGCAGGTCGTAGTCGGCGTGCGGACCGAAGGCGCGGACGTGCCACACGTCGGAGTCCTCCTTCGGGAATCCCGACTCGTTGAATCGCGGTGTCAGCCACTCGGCCCGGGCCCGGGCGTCGGGGTCGCCGTCACTGCCGCCCTGGGTGCGGCGGAACTCCTCGGCCCAGGCCAGCGACGTCCTGACCGGCAGCGGCAGCGGTTCGCGCAGACCAGCTTCGTAGAGGGCGACGAGATCGCGCAGCCACGCGCGGGCGTCGTGCTCGGCGAGCGGGCGGACCATCGCGACCTGGCCGCCGGAGCGGTGCTTGCCGATGGTGTGGGCCGTCCAGTTCTCGTCGGGCCGGCCGGCCGCGAGGGCCAGCGCGTTGAGCCAGGCAGCGAGTCGCTGCTTGGCGCCGAGGTTGGAGAAGGAGACCGCGACGAGGTTGTTGCCGAAGATGTCGCCGATGGTGCCGGTGACTCGTCGGTCGCCCAGGTCGATGTCGACGTCGAGGGTGCGGACCGGGCCTCCCTGCAGGCTGAGAGCACTGAGCACGAGGGGTCGCACCTTGGTGATGATGCCGTCGAGGACGCCCTTGCCGAGCGGTCCGGGCGGCAGCTGCCCGCCGACCTTGAGCGCTTCGCCGACGGCCGTGGCGTCGGCCCCGCCGAGCACCGCCATGGCCAGGTGGTCGCCGGCCGCCCACTGCTCGAGGGCGTCGAGGGTGATCGGGATGGCGTCCTTGATCTCGTCGGCGTCGTAGGGCTTGGTGATCCGCAGCCGTCGACGCAGGAAGCCCTGGACCGGGTGCCGGAGGAACTCCTGCAGGTCGGCCAGTGAGACCTCGGTGGCCGGCGGCTCCGCGGCGGGGAGCGCGGTCGGCACCAGCTCGCGCACCACCGTCCGCTCTCCGCGCGCTGCCTGCGCGCCGGCGAGCGCCGAGCGGTCGAAGGTGAAGGACCCCGCCCCGCGCAACCGGCCCGGGATCAGGTTGGCCTGGTCGAAGGGCTGCAGCGGGTGGTGGGTCAGCACCTGCCCACGCACCGGCGCGGCGGCAGTGCGGTCGAGCGCGTCGAGCAGCTCGCCGAGGGGTACGGCGGGGGGTCGCTCGGCGCCGGTGTGCTCGCCTCGTCCGGTGTAGGTGATCACCAGCGTCTCGGTGGTCGCGGCGATCGCGTCGAGCAGGAGCTGGCGGTCCTCCGAGCGCACGTCGCGCTCGCCGGTGCGTGGTCGCCTGGCCAGCACATCGTCGCCGTCGACTCCCCCCACGCGCGGGAAGACGCCGTCGTCGAGTCCGACGAGGCACACGACGCGGTGCGGCACCGAGCGCATCGGCACCATCGTGCACACGGTCAGCGTGCCGGTGCGGAAGTTGGAGCGAGTGGGTCGTCCGCGGAGTCGCTGCTGGAGGAGGGCGCGGACGTCGGCCTGACGCAGCAACGTGTCCCTCTCGGCCGCACCCGCGGCGATCCGGGCCAGCTCGCGGTCGAACTGCGCGACCTGCCAGATGTCGGCCACCGGAGTCGAGGTCAGCTGGTGCACACCCGCGCCCAGCACCCGGGTCCAGTCGACGACGGTGCGTGCCGCCTCCGCCCCGGTGAGGAACGTGTGCAGGCGGTCGACGAACTCCGCGAACCGGCCGGCCGTGTCGAGGTCTCCGTCGCTGACGTCCTCGACGGGGAGGGCGCCGGCGATCTGGCGGTGGTCCAGGCCCGACATCGCGGCACCCAGCAGGATCCGACGCATCCCGGCGGCCCACGTGTTGGCCGCCAGATCGCCGAGCCCGAAACTCGCACGATGCTCGGCGTCGTACCCCCAGCGGATGCCGGCCTCGCCGACCCACTGGGCGATGCGCTCCATCGCGTCGTCGCCGAACCCGAAGCGTGCTCGCACAGGATCGGCGCCGGCCAGGTCGAGGACCTGCGTCGCGGTCAGCCGCCCGCGCACCAGCTCGACCAGCTGGGCGGCCACGCCGAGCAGCGGGTTGGTGGCACCGAGGGCGCGGTCGGCCAGGCGCACCCGGAGCTGATGGGCCGGGTGCCCCCGGCCCTCGGCGATGTCGGCCAGACCGAACCCCGCCGAGATCAGCGGCGCATAGGTCTCGATGTCGGGACACATCACCAAGATGTCGCGCGGCTCGAGCGTCGGGTCGTCCTCCAGCAGTCCGACCAGGACCTCGCGGAGGACGTCGATCTGGCGCGCGGATCCGTGGCAGGCGTGGACCTGCACCGAGGAGTCCTCACCCGTGCGCGTCGCCCGGGTGATGGCGTCGGGCGCGGCGTTGGCGCGGAGGTCGGACTGCAGCCAGCCGAGCAGGGTGTCCGGCGGCGCGGGCGCGCCGGCGGTGTGTGCGGTGGGTACGTCGCCCAGCGTGCGTCGCAGCTCGCGCGAGTCGCGTCCGAGCGAGCCGAGGAGCGGATGACCGACGAGGTCGGCGGAGTCGTCGGCGACGCGCGGCACCTGACTCTCGCGGGCGGTCGGGGCCAGCGAGCCCCACAGGGCGGGGGAGGCCTGCGGCAGCCACAGGTGCACGTCGCGGAGGGCGCCGAGCGCGTTGAGGAGAGCGACCTCGGTCTCGGGCAGCCGGGTGTGGCCGAACAGCGAG
>NZ_JANPEO010000285.1:0-4686 GCF_031422975.1 Nocardioides sp.
ATGCGCGCGAGGTCGAGCGCCGGCCGTTTCCAGGCGGCGTCGAGCGGCGTCACGCCCTTGACGACGATCCCCTGGACGGTGCTCACCAGCCGCTTCTGGGCGAAGCTCAGGCTCGAGATCCACGACTGGTAGACACCCAGCGCCAACTGGATCCGCCGCAGCTCCAACGCGAGCTGGCTGAGCCGGGCCGCGATCCTCGCCCCGACGATGCCCGCCTTCGCCGCAGCGGCGGCCGCGCCGGCAGCGGCGGACGCGCCCAGGGTGATGATCGCGCCGGCCGCACTCACCGCCAGGGAGAGCGCGGCCCACTCGATGAGCTCGCGGATCAGGTCGCGCACCAACTGCTCCGCATGGCGGACCGCAAGGGCGGCTTCGTCGAGCAGATCGGCCACCTCAGCCGTGCGGACCGCGATTTCCTCGAGGTCGCGAACCAACTCCCCCACGGCATCGTCGAAGGCCCGCTTCGCCGCGCCCTCCCACTCATCGACGACCCGGGCGCTCGCAGCCCGCTCGTCATGGGCGACGTGGGACACGGCCTCGGACATGGCGCGCCAGCGGCGCGCGGTCTGGTGCACCTGGTCGTCGTCGCCGGTGAGCCACTCCCACTTCGCCAGCAGCGGCGCCAGGAGCTGGCTCAGGATGCCGGCGATCTCGCCTCCGAGGGCCCCGAGCTGCGCCTCCAGGTCGGCGGCGTGCGCGACCCGGGCGGTCATCGAGGGCCACCGAGCAGGGCGTCGAAGCGCTCGGCGATCTCGGCGTCGACCGCGCGGTAGAGGTTGCGGACCTCGCGCACACCGTCGCTGAGGTCCTCGCATCGCTGGGCGACGTCCCAGATCCCGGCGCGAGTGGCGCGGTTGACCTCGCGGAAGGTCGCGACCACCTCGTGCGCGGGCAGGATCTTGCCCAGCGCGTCGGGGTCGAGCACCGCATCTCGGCGCTCGTGCTGGATCTTGATCAGGGTGTTGCGGGCGTGCCGCTGGTCGGCTGCGACGCGGGTCATCGCACCGAACTCGGCGAGGAGTCGGATGGTCATGGGTCCTCCACTGCGTGGGTGTTGGTGGAGGAAGGCTTCCGCGCCGAAGCTGTGTGGAAACAGGCCACTCGTCAGCTGTGGAAAAGCGCGTCAGCGCCACCGGTCGCGGGCGCTCGGGGCGCGGCCGGCACCCGGTTCTCCGACCTTCACCTCGCGTCCGTAGTGCCAGCCGTTCGTGAGGGGCAGGAAGTCACCGCTCCAGAACGTCCCCGGGTCGAACCACTGCGCCCGCCGGTCGAGGGCGAGCACGCCCATGTCCTGCAGGGTGGTGGCGACGATCTCGGCGCAGAACGCCTGCTCGGGGCGGACCTTGCGACCTCGGTGCTTGTGGGCGACGTAGGCATCACGTGCGCGGAACCAGCGAGCCAGCAGCCGGGCCGCACTCGGGAAGGAGACCCCGTCCAGCCGCGCGATCGCGGTCAGCAGCGCGTCCTCCTGCGGTCGGGCGACCTCGGGTGTGAGCTGCCGCAGCCATGCCTGTTGGCGATAGGTGCCCGACCATCGATCGACCGCCTCACGCAGGTCGTGGAGCTGTACGCCGCGGTGGTTGCCGCCCGTCCAGACGTCGGTCAGCACCTTGGAGAGTTCCGCGTGCCACATCAGCGGCGGCAGGTCGTCGATGACGACTGCCATGCCCACGTGATTGACCGGTGCGTTCGTCAACGTCCGGATCGCGCGGTCGGCCACCGTCCGCCCACGGAAGAGCCACAGGTCGCCGGTCCGGGTGAGATCGACAGCTTGATCCAGGCTCAGGGCGTCCTTCATGGCGGTCAGTCTGCCCTGAAGGAATCGGCGCTGCCCTCATCACTGCGATGCGCCTATGCTCCGGCCATGGCCAAGAAGTTCGCGTGGTGGAAGTTGCTCGGGCTGGCCGGACTGCTCGGCGGCGTCGCGACGGGGGCCGCGATCACCCGCCAGGAGCGCGAGCGGCGGTCCTACTCGGCCGACGAGATCCGCGAACGCCTGCACCGTCGCCACTCGGAGATCGAGGATCCCTCATGAAGATCGCAGTGTTGGGCACCGGCATGGTCGGGCGGGCGGTCGCCCTCGGTCTGGCCCACCTCGGCCTGGACGTCGTCGTCGGCACCCGTGACCCCGCGGCGAGCCTGGCCCGCACCGGGGCGGAGGACTTCGGCACCTGGGCTGCCATGAACAGTGAGGTGGGCGTTGCGACGTACGCCGAAGCGGCCCGCGACGCCGCGCTGGTGGTCAACGCACTCCACGGTGCGGCGTCGGTGAGCGGCATCCGGGCGGCGGAGATCGCCGACGGCACCGTGCTGCTGGACATCGCCAACCCGCTCGACCTCTCCGGCGACGTGCCGAGGCTCCTCGTCGGCAACGACGACTCGCTGGGCGAGCAGATCCAGCGCGAGTTCCCTGCTCTGCGGGTGGTGAAGTCGCTCAACACGATGACCGCCGCCGCGATGGTCGAGCCGCACCTGATCGCCGACGGCGACTTCACGACCTTCGTCTCCGGCAATGACGACGCCGCCAAGGCCCAGGTCATGTCGCTGCTCGGCTCGCTCGGTCACCAGGACGTGATCGACGTCGGCGACATCACGACGGCGCGCGGCACGGAGGCGCTGATGCTGCTCTGGATCCGCCTGATGGGTCCGCTCGGGTCGCCGTACTTCACCTGGAAGATCGCGCGCTAGCTTTCGAGGTGCATCGCAGCGGCCTCCGGTCCGGGCTCGTCATCGAGGTCGACCGAGTCGTCCTCGCCGTACGAATCCCCACCGAGCACGTCCTCGTCGGCCCGAATCGCGTCGGGGTCGTCGCCACCGAGCCTGGACTCGGACTCGGACTCGAAGACGTCGAGGTCGGGCTCCTCCTGCCTCAACCGGACGCTGAGCGACTCGTCCTCGACCTCGGCCAGCTCGGCCCCCCGGGGCTGCCGGTCCGGCGGGCTCCACGGCTCGTCATCACCCGCAGTCGGGTCGTCGAGGTTGATCTCCGCCTCGGCCCGCTCGGCCGCGTCGAGCTCGGTCTGGCCCCAGTCACCTTCGCTGCGAGTGTTCATGCCTCCACCCTGTCCGGTCGCGGTGTCCGGGACAAGTGCAGGGCGGCAGCCCACGCCCCCTCGGGTAGTTCAGTGGCGCAGGGTCGTAAATCAGGTCGGCGGCCGACCATCTGCCGCTGGACTACCGAAGGCGGCCGACTCACCCACCGATCACCCGCCGACGGCGCGGGCCAGCCTGGCGCGCTGCGCCCGGCCGCTGCTGCAGGATCTCCAGCGTCCGCAGGGCTCGCGCGGTGGGGGCTGGTCTCGCTCATGTGGAGAACCTCATGGAAATCATGCTGACATCGCCTCGCACGATCCGGAAGGTGAACGCCCGGAACCCCTCCTAAGGTGGTCCACATGAACCGATCAACCGCCTCCCTGGACCGCGGAGCGCACATCGAGCACACCGATCTGCGCGCCATCTCGTTCCACCACGTGCGCTTCCCCGGCCTCGAGCTGGTCGACGTCGAGATCAGCGGCGAGATCCAGGACGTGACGATCAACGGCGTCGACATCGGCCCGCTGATCGAGGCCGAGCTCAACCGCCGCCTGCCCGACCGGGTGAAGTTGCACCCGACCACCGTCGTGGAGTTCCAGGTGGGGGGGGCGATCCTCGAACGACTCTGGGCCGAGACCGAGGACCGCGCGCGAGCGCTCCCGCCCGAGCTGCTGCACGAGCGGGTCCGCGACGAGTGGTCGTTCATCGAGACGCTGCGGCACCTCGGCTTCGCGAGCGCGGCCTGGGTGGGCCGGATGGTGCTCGGTGATCCGGTGCCGTGGCACCCGCTCGACCTGCCCTGGGACGAGGCGCCCGGCTGGGACGGCATCCCGTGGGACCGCGACGCACGTCCGTCGCTGGACGAGGTCATCGCCGTACGCCGCAAGCGGCGGGCCATGGTCCGCGACGTCATCAACGGACTGACGCCCGAACAGCTGGACTCGACGGTGACACAGACCGCGCCGGGGTGGCCGCAGCTGGAGGAGTTCCCGTTGACGCAGTGCCTGTTCATCGTGGTCAACGAGGAATGGCATCACCGGCTCTATGCCGAACGCGACCTGGACGCACTTGAAGCAACGGCAGCAGCAACCGAGGGGGAGAACTGACATGGACATCGTGCTCATCGCCGGCATGTGGCTCGACGGATCAGCGTGGGACGACGTGGTGCCCGAGATCGAGAAGCTGGGCCACCGACCTGTGCCGCTCAACCTGCCCGGCCAGGGCGACGGCAACACCGAGGCGACCTACGACGACCAGGTCGCCGCGGTCCTTGCCGCCGTCGACGCGGCCGAGGGCCCGGCCCTGGTGGTCGGCCACTCCGCTGCTTCCGCGCTCGCCTGGGTCGCGGCCGATGCGCGACCGGAGAAGCTCGCGCGGGTGGCGCTGATCGGCGGGATGCCCAGCGCCGACGGCGAGACCTACTTCGGTGCCTTCGAACCTGTCGACGGTGTGGTGCCGTTCCCGGGATGGGAGCCCTTCGAGGGACCGGACTCCGACGACATGTCCCCCGACCTCAGGGCACGGGTGGCCGCCGGCGCGATCGCGGTGCCCGCTGCCGTCACGCAGGGCGTCGTCCACCTGAGCAACGAGCGCCGCTACGACGTGCCTGTGACCATGGTCTGCCCGGAGTACACCCCGGCCCAGGCCAAGGAG
>NZ_JANPEO010000286.1:0-15824 GCF_031422975.1 Nocardioides sp.
AGGTGGGACCGCAGCCGGTTGAAGGAGTCGATCAGCAGCTCGAGATCGCCCTCGTCGAGGTCCTCCATGACGTCGAGCTCATCGTGCGTGAGCGTCGAGGCGTTCGGCCGGATGCCACCCACCCGCTCCTGCCAGGCGCCGCCGTCGAAGGCCGGTGCGATGTGGGTGGGGTGAGCACAGTTGATGCCGAACCAGTCGGGTGCGGCCAGGCCGTCCACGCGTTCCACCGCCGTCCGTAGCGGCGTCCCGTCTGGTAGCCGGCCATCGGTTTCCACCGTGAAAGACACAGCGACAGGCAGACCCGCTGACCGCGCAGCGAGAACCACTCCAGTGGCCTCCTCGGTGGTCGTCATGGTCATGGCATGCACGAGGTCCACCCCCTCGTCGGCGAAGGACCGGGCCTGCACGGCGTGGTACTCGGCTGCCTGGTCGGGGTCCGCAGGCGCCCCGGCCACGTACCCGTCGCCGCGAGGTCCATGGATGCCGACGACCAGCGAGCGGTCCACACCAGCGCGCTCCTGCGCACGACGAACCAGGTTCACGGCCTCTCGGTTGGCCCGGTCGAGCGCGCCGCGGTCGTAACCGATCTTCTCCGCCCAGTCCGGATTGGCCCGCCAGGTGGGGGTCTCGAGGAGGAGACCCTGTCCGGCGGCACGAGCGATCGCGGCGTACTGGTCGTAGTAGGCGTCGAGGGCGGCACGGCCGGCCCGGTCCTCGAGCAGCGGGAAGGCAGCGAATTCCGGCAGATCGAAGCCGTGGTGGAACAGCAGGTCGGTCTCGAGCCCGCCGTCAGTGACGAACGGACCGTCGGCCAGCAGGGGGGCAACACTCATGGAGGATCTCCTATCCGGAAACAGACTGACTGGTCTGTTTCTACCAGACTGATCGGTCTGCTACAACTGACGCCATGCCCCGCGACGGAACCGCCACCCGCACTCGGATCCTCGACGCTGCGGAGTGCCTGATGGAGCGCAACGGCGTCGCGGGCACGTCGGTGGATCAGATCCTCGCTGCGGCTCACACCTCCAAGGGCGCCTTCTTCCACCACTTCGACTCCAAACGAGAGCTCACGGCCGTCCTCATGGAGCGCTACGTCGAGGCCGACCTCGGGCAGCTCCGAGCAGGCCTCGCCGCAGTCGAGACCGTGACCGACCCCGTGGAGCGGGCACTGGCCTTCGCGCGCCACTTCGAGCGCTGGGCCGACCAGCTCGTACACAAGGATTCGGCCTGCCTCTACATCGCGGCGCTCTCCGAGCGCGACCTGCTGGAGGGACCGGTGCGCGAAGCCGTGCTGCGAGCAATCGTCACCTGGCGCGACGAGGTGGCTGCACTCCTCGCGCCGGCGCTCGCCGCCCGAGTCGAGAGCATCCCCGATGTCCCCGATGCCCACGAGCTGGCAGACCACCTCTTCGCCACGTTCGAGGGCGGGTATCTGCTGTGTCGCTCCCTGGGCTCACCTGAGCCGATGCGGGCCCAGCTGCGAATATTTCGGCAACTGCTCGAATCACTGCTCGCTGCTCGCTGAGAAAGCGCAGCGCCGAGGCAGCAGCCAACGGTTTGCCGGCTCGGCGATCAGGCCACTAGGAACGCTGTGCCTCATCAAGGCGGGCCGCGAGCTTGTCGAGTGCCATCGTCCATCCGGCTGCACCGGGGGACTCGGCGGGAATGCCGACGTGTGTCAACACCATCTTGGTGCCTCCGGTGACCTCTTCGATCTCAACGCTGACTTCGGTCGTGGTCGGGTGACCTTCGGGCATGCCCATCTGTGCCGGTGACCTCACGTTGCCGTGCTCGTCCGACATTGAGTCGGTGTAGACGAGGCGCTGGTTCTCGATGACCTCGAGATACGTGCCGGTGAACCACATCTGAATCGTGCCTTCAGGCGTCGACACCCCCCGGCACAGCAGCCGGTTGCCCCCCACGCGCAAATCAATCGCGCCCCCGGGGCCCGTGCCCGAGCCTGGGCCGTACCACGCTGCGAAGTGTTCCGGGTCTGTCCACATCTTCCAGATCAGATCCGGCGGCGCCTCAAAAGTCCGCTCGATCACCAGGTGCTGGCCGCCGTTGTCATCGCTCATCGTCACAGCCCATCTTTCGTTGCCGTTGTAGTTGCTGGAGGTAGGTGTCCATCCGGTCGAAGCGGGCCTCCCAGATGGGTCGATACTGCTCGGCCCAGGTCGAGATCTCCTCGAGTGGTGTCGCGTCAAGGGTGCAGGGTCGGTACTGCGCACGTTGACCTCGCACGATCAGCCCCGCACGTTCGAGCACCTTGAGGTGCTTGGAGATGGCCGGGAGTGAGAGCTTGAAGGGTTCGGCGAGTTGGGTGACGTTCGCCTCGCCTTCCGTGAGACGTGCCAAGATCGCTCGCCGCGTCGAGTTGGCCAGTGCCGCGAAAGTCTCGTCGAGCCGATCCTCCTTGGCCGCCAACGCCAGAATCGAGGTCATAGTTTTCCTATCAGTTAATTAACTGTTAGGAAAACTACGGGCCATGTAAGGAGGAGTCAAGCGCAGGAATGGGCAATGACGTCGCACGGCTCGGATCGCGCTCGAACGTGTCGGCGTTGGCAGCGCCGTCGAACCCGCTGTGGGCGTGCGCCCTGGGTGCCTCAATGGGGTGGGCCGCAGTTCCCGGCCCTTGAGGGCGACCGTGTCAGCGACGTACGACGATGACCTCGAACTGTCTCGCGGACGGCGGGAAGCCGGTGTCGAACTTCGCATTCGCGACCGCGAGTCGGCCGCCGAAGCGGGCCGCCGTCGTGGGGAACTGGAACAGGGGGCTGGTGATGATCTTCCTCTGCTCCCCGGCGAGGAAGTCGGTCGTCAGCTTCCACACGCTGATCTGGTTGTTCGCATTCTGCACCGCGGACAACTCGCGGCCGCCCTTGATCAGGATCCCGTCGACGTTCGGGACGCGTACGCCCGCGATCGTGGTGCTGGCGCCGGTCGCGGCGTCGACCAGGTTGAGCACGCCGTTGCCGGAGTGGGCGACGATGAGCATCGCGCCACCCCTGACCGCCTCGATGCCGTTGTTGTTGAACGCGCCGCTCAGGTCAGCGGCGGGGCCACTCAGCCTCAGGGTCACGAAGCCGCTGGACGGCACCCCATCGACCACTGGGACGAAGTAGAGAAGCGCCTGGGCGGAGTCGGTGAACCATGCACCGTCCTTGGTGAGTGCGACATCGTTGATGAAGGTCGGTGTGGGCGGAGCCTGGAACTGGTACGACCTCACCGCAGCGCCGGTCCGGGTGCTGTAGACGTAGCCCTGCCCCGTGGGACCGCCGGACACGAAAAGCAAGTTGTCGGAGCTGTCCGCCTTCATGCCGGCGGCGAACCTGCCGTCGGGCGCGTCGATGAACTTGGCAGCGACCCCCTCGTTGATCTTGCCTCGGAAGATGTCGCCAGTCAGCAGATCCCCGGCGAGGAATGTCGATCCGTTGAGTCGTGCGACTCCTTCGGTGCCGGTGGCTCCTGGCAGAACGATCGCCCGATCCGCGTGGTGGGCGGTGGCAGGCGGCATCGCCCAGGCCATTGCAAGCAGGGCTGCCAGGACAACTCCCAGCACGGATCTCCTCAGGGAAGCGGACATCGGGGGTCCCTCACTTTCCGCGTACTGCCGTCAACGCCGGGCCGCGTCTCGGTTCCCCCTAGCCTCGCTCCGCGCCGGCACCTGGCACAAGGTCCCGATCAGGGAAATTGCGACGTCATTGGCGGCGGGCACCCGCCCCGGAGGGACACTGCGGGGCGCCGTGAGCCTGGACCCAAGAACCCTCGTCTCGGGACGTTCTCCCCGGCGCAACCGTGTCAGGGACCGACCCGGCAGCGTCAAGCGTGCAGCTTCCTGGTCCTGCCATTGTCGACCAGCCGTCCTCCCACCAGCCTGGCGCGGGGCGGGCTCAGAGGTCGAGCGGGCGGAGCGCTACGCCGACGAGGCAGTGGCAGCTGCGGCCCGCATGACGTCCAGCACCGCCTCCTGCTCAGGAGTGGTGCGTCGGCCGGCGGCGGGGGAGATGCCGTCCGTGTGCGCGATCAGGGGGATGTCTGCCTCGTCGCCCTCGCCGACCTGAGCCATCGACCAGCGCGAGAACACCCGCCCGTCCACGGGCCCGGCTTCGATCAACGCGACCGAGTCGTGCCGCGGGTCCTTGGTGATGTGCTCGTACAGCGCTCGCACCGGCACCTCGTCCCCCTCGAGGACCTGCACGTAGTGCTCGCCATCCAGTAGGAGGGCACCGGTGATGTGCTGCGACTTGTTGTTGGACCGCGCCGCACCGAAGAGGGTGCCGAGTTCCTTCTTCACCCGATCCGGGGGGATCAGGTTGCGACTGCGATACATCAGACGGAAGGTGCTCTCGGCACCCGGAATCACTGCCGCATCTGTCATTGAATCGCTCCTGTTGAAGCCCTGCCAACGACGCGTTGGCAAACGCCGGGTTCTCATCCTCCGTGCGTCGCGTCGACCTGCCTGTCTCAGTTTGCGACGGTGTCGATCGGTCCCGCCCGCAGCCATGGGTTCGGTCGAGGCGTATCGCTGCACGTCCCCGGTGCCGGACATGTGCTCTACCGGCCGCAGCACGCGACGGCGTACGACCTGACGCTCGGCGTGCACAGGATCACAGTCCCGCGGTCTTGGAACGATCCAATTCAGCGCGCACACTGGAGACATGACAAATGAAACCCGCCTGATCGATGAGCTCAACGCTCTCCACTCCACCTACGTCGCCGCCCTCAACACGGCCCTCGACGCAGGCCACCTCTCGCTCGCGACCGAGCTCGCCGGCGAGTACGACCGCGAGGCGATCCTGCTGATGGCCGAGCGCGAGGGTCGCCAGGACCTGCTCGCCCACTTCGGCCTCGAGCGCGACGGCGGCCAGCTCACGGTCACCCGCGACACCCCGCTGCGGCGCATGGTGAAGGGCTTCTCCGCCCTGCGCGCCGCCTGAGCGAACCGCCGTGTCACGTTTCGGGCTGTGCCCCCTTGTAACACGCTGTTCGGTGCACTCCCACGTCGTAGCAACAGCGCGGTAGTGCACCGAACAGCGTGTTACATGCGGAGGGACGGCCAGGCAGGGGGCTGCGGCCGAGCACCCCTGCGGCTCCTAGGCTCGCGCCATGACAGACATCGAGTGGGACGACCACATCGCGGTCACGCGCAGCGGCGACAGCGACTACTCGGCCGACCTGTCCGAGGGCTGGCTCGTGGGTGGAGGCATCAACGGCGGCTACCTGTTGGCCACCATCGGCAACGCCCTCAGCCAGGTGGCACCCGGCAAGCCGGACCCCTTCGCCGTCAGCGCCCACTACCTCTCGGCCTCGGTGCCAGGCCCGGCGACGGTGTCGACGCGGGTCCTGCGCGACGGCGGCAGCGTCGCCACCCTCGCGGCCGACCTGGTGCAGGGCGGCGACACGCGCATCACCGTGCTGGCGACGTACGGCGACCTCGGCCGCCTGCCCGACGACGTCCGCACCACCGCGACCCCGCCCGCCATGGCGCCGCTCGAGCAGTGCGTGCCCAACACGATGGCGCCGCCCGAGGTGCGCAAGTTCGCGCCGCTGATGGACCGCTTCGACATGCGTTTCGACCCGGACTGCATCGGCTGGGCGGTCGGCAAGCCCGACGGCAATGGCCTGCTGCAGGCGTGGTTCCGCCTCAACGGGGAGCGCGACCCCGACCCGGTCGCGCTGCTGATGGTGGTTGACGCGCTGCCCCCGGTGACCTTCGACCTCGGCATGCCCGGCTGGGCGCCGACGCTCGAGCTCACCGCGCACGTGCGGGCCAAGCCGGCGCCGGGCTGGCTGCGCGTCTCGCACCACACCCGCAACATCGCGGGCGGGATGTTCGAGGAGGACTGCGAGGTCTGGGACTCCGCTGACCGCCTCGTGGCGCAGAGTCGGCAGCTTGCCCGCCAGCCGCGCTAGGGCCGCCCCCAGCGCCAGCCCCGCCCGTCCGCAGCGGCAGGGTCAGTCGAAGGCCGAGCGCTTCATCGACACGATCCATCGACGACGCGGGTGCTCGGTCAGTGACCACAGCCGGTCCGTGGAGGGCCAGTAGGCGAGGTCCTCGGGTCCCATCGGCAGAGCGAAGCGCTTCGGCCTGAGGTGACCGGACGAGCCGGCATAGATCGAGCCCGGCATCCACGGCCCGTGCGAGACGGTCACGTGATAGCGGCCCGCGGCCAGCGCGGCACCCTGCATCCGCACGACGCCGCCCTCGTCGACCTCGAGCGGCCGGGAGAACCCGTCGTCGCCGGTGGCGAGCTGCCAGGTGGTGGGATCGAGCGGGTAGCGCGCGAGTCGGTTCGGCGCCGTACCCGGGTTGTACTCGCCGGCGATCAGCGCCGGCGGGTCCGAGCGGCGGTCCATGGAGACGAACGAGTAGCGCAGCTGCTGGTGTCCGTCGTCGGTGAACGCCTTGTAGGTGAAGCGGACCGGCAGGACATAGCGATGGCCGTACGACGACACGCGCTGCCCGTCGACGCCCAACTCGTCCGGGTGGGAGTCCTCCTCGGCGACTCGCATGATGTCGTCGACCCGGGCCGTGACGAATCCGCGCCTGGTCGCCGCGATGTGGAGGTAGGGACCGGCCCAGACGATCCCGCCGGCGTGGATGTTCATGGGCCGGAGCTTGAGGGTGCCCTCGTCGTCGAAGACCGGGTTCACGAGCAGGACGTGGCGGTACTTCAGGGTCTCGAGGTCGAGGAAGGTGACGCGGGAGCCGCGCTTCACGCCGTCCTTGCCGGAGGAGTACCACGTCGTGACGAGCAGCTTGCGGCCGTCGATGTCCTCGGTGTCGCTCGCGTCGGCGCTGGTGGAGATGCCCTGCGGGTACCAGCGCTCGTCGCGCTGGTCGTAGGAGTCCCACGTGTAGGCGTCGCTCACGGCGCGGCCGAGGAGTCGCGCGGGGATCCGACTCCGCCGGGCCCGGTACTTCAGGTCCCCGAGCAGTCCGTCCAGCCCGACCGGCTCACCCAGGACCGCGGCGAGCGCGGCGATCTCGCGGACGTTCTCGTCGGTCCGCTGGAGGTGCACGCCCTGGACGTAGGGCTCCTCCACGGGCTGGGGTGGGGGGCCGTCGCCTGGCGCGCGATCGCCGTCGGGAAGCATGCGCCCAACCTAGTCAGCCGCCCGCCAACGGTCGGCCGGTGTCGGCGGGTCGATCCCCATTAGGGTCGTCGACGTGACCCCCGACCCGCGCACCCTCGTCGTGGGGGCCGCGATCGTCCGCGACGGCGCCGTCCTCGCCGCCCGCCGGACCGCGCCGGTCGAGGCTGCCGGGCGATGGGAGTTCCCCGGCGGCAAGGTCGAGCCGGGGGAGGCGCCCGAGGCGGCCCTCGTGCGTGAGATCGCCGAGGAGCTCGGGTGCCGGATCGAGGTCACCGGCTGGCTGCCGGGCCTGGCCGTGATCGGTGACCGGCACGAGCTGCGGGTCGCCTGCGGCGTACTCACGCAGGGCGAGCCGACGCCGACCGAGCACGACCTGATCCGCTGGGTCACCGCTGACGATCTCGACGACGTGGACTGGCTCGACCCCGACCGCCCCTTCCTCCCAGCGCTCCGCGAGAGGATGGCCCCGTGAGAGCGATCTTCTTCGAGGAGGGCGACGCGCGCCAGGTCGTCCGCCGCCTGGTCGCCGGTGGCTTCGAGGCGACCCCCGAGCGGGAGCGACTGTCCGGCGAGGACGACGACGAGGGCCACCCGTGGGCCGTGGTGACGGATGCGCCCGTGTTCATGGTGGAGCTGATGGTCGACGAGTACGACGGCTGGCTGGACACCCAGACGGACGCCCCCAGCCTGCCGCCGCTCGTCTTGCCGACTGCTCCGAAGCGGATCAAGAAGCCCCTTGACTGACGTCCGCGCCCGCCCGGTCGGACCCCTTCCGCTGGTCCCCGCCGCAGCGTTCGTGCTGGTGTGGTCGTCGGGCTACATCTCCGGCCCGTACGGCGTGCAGTACGTCGCTCCGTTCACCCTGCTGGCCTTGCGGTTCGGCGTGGCGGCCACGCTCGCGCTGCTGCTCGCCCGGCTGCTGCGAGGACCGCTCCGGATCGACCGGGGGACGGCCGGTCGGATCGCGTTGACCGGGATCGTGATGAACGCCGTCCAGTTCGGCGCGATGTACCTCGCCTTCGATGCCGGCCTGGGCGCCACGCTGGCCTCCTTGCTGCATGCCCTGACCCCGGTCCTCACCGCGGTCCTGGCGGCGGTCTTCCTCAAGGAGGCGCTGTCGCGGCGTCAGCTGTTCGGGCTCGTGATCGGCGTCACCGGGGTGTTGATCGTGCTCGGCCCCGACGTCGAGGCGGCCGGTGGCCCGGTGGCGATCGGGCTCGCGGTCTTCAGCGCGATCACGCTCAGCCTCGGCACCCTCGGCCAACGGTGGATCGGGCACGGTCCGGACCCGATCTGGTCCGCGGCGATCCAGTTCTCGGTGTCCGCGCCACCCCTCGCCGTACTCGCCCTGGCCCTGGAGGGCACGCACGCCGTCACCGATCCCGTCCGCGGCGGCGTGGCGGTCGTCTTCTTGGCGATCATCAACTCGATCGTCGGCCTCCTGCTGCTCGGAGCGCTCGTCCGCCGCGGGGGTGCGGGAGCCGGGTCCAGCCTGTTCTTCCTCTCACCGCCCGTGACGGCGGTGCTGGCGTGGCTGGTCCTCGGCGAGACCCTCGGCCCCCTGGAGCTTGTCGGCCTGGTCGTGGCCGTCGTCGGCGTCGCCCTCGGCACTCGGAGCGCCCCGCCTAGGCTGGCGGCATGACTGCCGAACAGCGTTCCCTCTTCGTGCACGCCCATCCCGACGACGAGACCATCAACAACGGCGCGACCATGGCCAAGTACGTCGCCGAGGGCCGGGGCGTCACCGTCGTCACGTGCACCGCGGGCGAGATGGGCGAAGTGCTCGTCCCCGACCTGGGGCACCTGGCCTACGACAAGGACGGCGGTCTCGGCGAGCGCCGCAAGGCCGAGATCGCTGACGCGATGGCTGCGCTCGGTGTCACCGACCATCGCTGGCTCGGTGGTTTCGGCCGCTTCCACGACTCGGGCATGGCCTGGCACGAGGACGGGCACGCCATCGCGGGGGAGTTCGTCCCCGACAACGCCTTCTGGAACGCCGACCTCACCGACGCCGCCGACGAGCTGGTCAAGGAGATCCGCGACGTCCGTCCCCAGGTGCTGGTGACCTACAACGAGTTCGGCGGCTACGGCCACCCCGACCACATCCAGGCACACCGGGTCGCGATGTACGCCGCAGTGCTGGCCGGCGCCCCGACCTACAAGCTGCAGCTCGGCGAACCCCACGACATCGCGAAGATCTACTGGTGCGCGATGAGTGAGTCGAAGATGCGCGAGAGCCTGCGCCAGATGCGCGAGGCGGGCGACACCACGACCTTCGAGGGCATGGATCCCGACGGCGAGATGGGGCCGTTCGTCACCCCCGACGAGCTGATCTCGGCCAGCGTGGACGGTACGGACTTCGTGCACACGAAGATGGGCGCGCTCAAGCTGCACCGCACCCAGGTCGACCCGGACGGACCGTTCTTCGCCGGCGCCGAGTCGGGGCACGCGTTCTGGGGCGAGGAGTACTACGTCCTGGTCCGGGGCGAGCGCGGTCCGGTGGGCGAGCACGGCTACGAGACCGACCTCTTCGCCGGCCTCTGAGCCGACGGTGCTCCTCCGTCTGCTCGGGGTGCTCGCGCTGCTGGCCGTCGGCGCCGGAAGCGGGATGTCGGCGGCCCTGGTCCACGAGTCGTGGTGGGGACTGCTGCTCGGTCTCGGGGTGGCGGCGCTGACGACGCTGGCGCTGCCCCCGGGGTGGCGCTTCGCCTTCATGCTGGGCTGGTTCGGCGCGATCGGTCGTGCCGCGCTGCCGCGAGCCGAGGGCGACTACCTCGTGCCCGCCACCACGGCCGGCTACGTCCTGCTCGGCGGCTCGTTCATGCTGTTCCTGACCTCCCTCGCAACCGTGCCGAGGCCGGTCTCGCGCCGACGCGGCGACGGCGACGATCCGGTCGTTTCGGCAGGGTGAACCTAGGATCGGGGCGTGTCGATCCTCTCTCGAAACGATGACGTTGCCCCCGACAAGTCCGGCGGGCGCGTCGTCGCGTGGTTGCTGCTGGGCCTCGGCCTGCTGGTCGGGGGCGCCTACGTGGCAGCCCACTACGCCGCTGCCGACAAGGTCGCGCGCGGCACCACCGTCTCCGGGGTGAGCATCGGCGGCCACCCGCAGGCGGAGGCGGCCCAGCGCCTGCAGGCCGGCCTGGCTGAGCGGGTCTCCGGTCCGATCGAGGCCACCATCGGCGGCTCCCTGGTCAGCGTCGACCCGAGCTCGGCCGGCCTCGCCGTCGACTACGCCGCGTCCGTGGCCGAGGCCGGCGGCGCGAGCACGTGGGACCCGGTGCGCCTGTGGAACTACTTCACCGGCGGCGAGGACTTCGAGGCCGAGGTGACCGTCGAGGACACCGCGTTCGCGGCGACGCTGGCGACCCTCGACGAGCAGTACGGCGCAGCGCCCCGCGAAGGGGCCCTCGGGTTCGACGGGGGATCCCTCACCACGGTCAAGCCGCGCATCGGCCGCGCGCTCGACCCGGCGTCGACTCGGGACGCCCTCGTTGCGGCGTACCTCTCCGAGGACGCCGAGACGCCCGAGCTGGAGATGGTGCAGGCCCAGCCAGAGATCGACGCGGCCGACCTCGACGAGGCCCGTCGGACGTTCGCCAACCCGGCCGTGTCCGGCTCGGTGACGCTGACCTTCGACAAGGCGAGCATCAAGCTCTACCCCAAGGACTTCACGCCGGCGCTGAGCCTGGCGCCGGTCGAGGGCAAGCTCGTGCCCCAGCTCGACGCCGCCACGCTGGCCGAGGTGGTCTCCGCCAACGTGGTGGCCGACGGCGCCCCCGTCGACGCCACCGTCACGCTGGTCGGTGGCACCCCCAAGGTCACCCCGGCCAAGCCGGGGGTCACCTACGACCAGACGCAGATCGACGCCGGCTTCCTCGCGCTCGTCGCGGCGCCCGAGGGGTCGCGAACGCTGAGCGTGGACGCGAAGGTCGCGCAGCCGGACTTCACGACCAAGGACGCCCGCGCGCTTCAGATCAAGGAACGCGTCTCGACCTTCACGACCTACTTCCCGTACGCCGAATACCGCAACACCAACATCGGGCGGGCGGCCGAGCTGGTGAACGGCACGATGCTCGCGCCGGGGGAGACGTTCAGTCTCAACGGCACCGTCGGCGAGCGGACCCGGGCGAACGGCTTCACCGAGGGCTACATCATCCAGGACGGAATCCTGGTGACCGATCTCGGCGGCGGCGTCTCGCAGATGGCGACCACGACCTTCAACGCGATGTTCTTCGCCGGGCTCGAGGACGTCGAGCACAAGCCGCACTCGTTCTACATCGACCGCTACCCGATCGGCCGTGAGGCGACCGTCGCCTGGGGCTCGGTCGACCTCCAGTTCCGCAACGACACCCCGTACGGCGTGCTGATCAGCGCCAACGTCACCCCGGCCACGGTGTCCACCAGCGGTGTGGTCACGGTCTCGATGTACTCCACCAAGTTCTGGAACGTCACCACCTCGGAATCCGCCCGCTACAACGTCACCAAGGCGAAGGTGCGCAAGATCGACACCGTGCAGTGTCACGCCAACGAGGGCTACGGCGGCTTCGACATCGACGTCAAGCGCTACTTCGAGCCCGCCGGCGCGAACACCGAGACGCGCCCCGCGGAGAACTTCCACACCTCCTACACACCGAGCGACACGGTGATCTGCACCAACCCGGACGCCGAGGACAACGTCAGCTGACAGCATCTGCCCCGGCCCGATATCCATGGGCGGGATGGTTGCCTGTCGACGGAAAATCGAGCCATCGCGCCCATGGATATCCCTGGGGATGTCGGGCTGGACCATCGCAGCTAGGGCGTCAGGCGGTGCAGGTCGCGCGGAAACAGCGTGACCTCGCGGATGTTGGCCGCCTCGACGAGCCGGCCCACCCAGCGCTCGAGCCCGATCGCGAAGCCGCCGTGCGGCGGCATGCCGTGGACGAACGCCTGGAGGTACGCCGCATAGCCGGCCGGGTCCTCGCCGCGCGCCTGGATCGCCTCGTCGTAGTCGCTCGGCCGGTGAAGTCGCTGGCCCCCGGTGACGAGCTCCAGCCCCCGGAACAGCAGGTCGAAGCTGTTCGACCACTGCGGGTCGCTCGGCTGCGGGTGGGTGTAGAACGGCCGCTTGCGCATCGGGTAGCCCTCGACGGCGAGGAAGTCCGACCCGTGCTCGGCGAGGGCCCAGGCGCCCAACGCGCGCTCGTGCTCGGGCGCGAGGTCGGGCTCGTCGGCGGGCGCTCCCACGAGCGCCAGCGCGTCGGCGAAGTGGATGACCGGGATCTCCTCGGGCACGACGGGGATGACGGCAGCGGAGCGCTCGATCGCGCCACCGGCGAGCCCGTGCACTGCTGCGACCATGCCGGCGAGCACGTCGCGGAGCAGTTCGAGCACGTCGCGGTGGTCGCGGATGAAGCCGAGCTCCACGTCGAGTGAGCGGTATTCGGCGAGGTGCCGCACCGTGTCGTGCGGCTCGGCGCGGAAGACCGGCCCGACCTCGTAGACCCGCTCGAAGACGCCGACCATCTGCTGCTTGTAGAACTGCGGGCTCTGCGCGAGGTAGGCCGGGCGCCCGAAGTAGTCCACCGCGAACACCGATGAGCCCGACTCGGTGGCCGACTCGACGAACTTCGGCGTCGCGATCTCGGTGAAGCCCAGGTCGTCGAGCGTCGCGCGGAAGCCGCGCAGCGAGGCGGCGGCCAGCTCCCACCTGGCGCGTTGCGCCGGGTGCCGCCACAGCACGGGGGCGTTGTCGAGCAGCGTCGGCAGGGTGACGTCGAGGCTCGGGCGCCACAGCTCGGCGGGCGGGGTGACCGCAGGCTCGGTGAGTGCCTCGACGGTGGCGTCGGTGACCTCGACGCCGCCCGGTGCCTGCGGGTTGGCGGTCGCCGTACCCACCACGCGGACCGTGGTCTCCTCCGGCGGCACGGCCGTGCCCGCGGGCAACACCACCTGCGCCAGACCGCTGCGGTCGCGGACGACCAGGAAGGTGATGCGGGCCAGCTCACGGCGCCGGTGCACCCAGCCCTCGAGGGTGACGGTGGCGCCGGTCGTGGCCGCGGGCAGCGATGAACAGAGCGATCTCATGATGACCTCCAGTTGGCGTGGCCCTGGAGGTGTGGGCGGGGGCAAGGTCGCGGTGCCACCACACCTTTGCCGAGCACGAACACCCGGCCTCTCGTCGGTGTCGCCGGACGCGCGGAGGGCAGTCGCTCTGCTGGCACGCAGGGAGGGTGTCAGGCTCCACGGCTCTCGCGAGAAGACTAGGCACCGGCGGCTCGCGAGGGAAATCCATTTCGGCTGACACACTGACCGCCATGCTCGTTCACCTTCGCCTCAACGTGCCGACAGCGCTCAGTGACGCCGTGTGCGACCTCGTGGTCAACGCCGAGTGGGCCACCAACGTGACCGTCCAGCGCGGAGTGTCGCTCGTGCCCGAGGGCGACCTGATCGAGTGCGACGTGGCCAAGGAGCTGGCCGGTGACGTGATCACCCGCCTCAAGGACCTCGGCCTCGGTGAGTCGGGCGGCATCCTCGTCTCGTCCCCGACGGCCTGGCCGTTCGCGGCGGCTCGGCGACTGGTGGAGCGCGCCCCGGGCGACCCCGACGACGCGGTCATCTGGGACAGCGTGATCGATCAGGCCTACGCCGCCTCACGACCGACGGTCACCTACCACGTCTTCCTGGCACTGGCCACGCTGCTCGCCGCCATCGCGGTCATCACCGACTCCGCGGTGCTCGTCATCGGCGCGATGGTGGTCGGGCCCGAGTTCGTCACCGTCGCGGCCGTCGCCACCGGGGTCCTGTTCTCGCGATGGGGGCTGACCTTGCGTGCCCTGCGACTCCTGGTGCTCAGCTTCGCTGTCTCGATCCTGTTCGTGGCGCTGCTGTCCTTCGCTGCCGACCTCACCGGTCTGGTGACCTCGGAGATGGTCTCGCGCCCGCGCCCGCAGACCGCCTTCATCTGGCACCCGGACCGCTGGTCCTTCATCGTGGCGCTCATCGCTGGCGCTGCGGGTGTCCTCGCTCTGTCGACCGACAAGGCCAACGCGATGGTCGGTGTCTTCATCTCCGTGACCACCGTCCCCGCGGCCGGCAATCTCGCCCTGGCCCTCGGCACCTGGACCCCCTCCGAGATCTCCGGATCGCTGGCCCAGCTCGGCCTCAACCTGAGCGGGATGATCCTGTCGGGCGTCGTGGTGCTGACGATCCAGCGCCTGCTCTGGCAGCGCGTCACGGCCGCCTCGGAGCGGTTGTTCTTCAGCCGATGAGGTAGCGGTTGGTGTGGTGGGTGACGAACCCGAGTCGTCCGTACGTCGCCAGGCCGGCGTGGTTGTCGGTCTCCACATGCAGCCACGCGGTCGACGCGCCCCGCGAAGCGCCCCAGTCGAGGAGATCGGCGATCACGCGGGTCGCGAGGCCCCGACGCCGGTGTGACGGGTCGACGACGAGGCCGTGCAGGCCGAGCCAGTCGCCGTCGAGGGCGGCCCGACCCGTCGCCGTACCCCCGTCGCGGCTGACCTCGACGTGGTGAGGGCCCTCCTCGATGTAACACGCTGTCGGGTGCTCTTCCGCGTCGTTGCTACGACGTGGAAGAGCACCTAACAGCGTGTTACATGAGCGCAGCGCCCGCGAGACCGCCGCGAGCTGGCAGTGCGCGTCCCCGTCGCCGAGCGGGGTGAAGCCGAGCGGCGCCAGCGCGGCCTCGAGCGGGGAGTCGGCCTCCACCTGGATCAGCGGGTCCTGGCCGAGACCCGCGTAGAAGGCGCGTACGGTCGACACGGCATCGGAGAGCGGCAGTCCCGGATCGGCCATGGCGAGCGCCGAGTTGCCCCGCCTCCGCAACCGGCCGTCGAGTGGGGGACAGGCGCGCAGCAGCCAGGTGCCGAGCGGCTCGGCGGTCATGGCCGGCCACAGGGAGGCGACGTGCACCTCGACGTCGCGGGCCGCGACGCGGTGCCGGATCGAAGCCCGGGGCGGGACCGGCTTGCCCGTCACCACGTCGGCGATGCGGATCGTCACCGGCCCACCGCCGTCCTGCTGCACGACCAGGTCCTCGGTGCCCCAGGACACGCACGTGCCGAGGACGTCGGTGGCCCGCCCGTCCGGCAGCAGGTGGCGCACCACGACGCGCCGGCCGACGACCCGGGGTCCGAGTTGGTGTCTGCCCACGGGGTGGGGTTCCGGCGCATCGGTCATGCCGGGATACTAAGGTTCACCATGTCCCACCCCGTGCCCCTCAGGAGGATCCGGTGACCTACGTCATCGCCCAGCCGTGCGTCGACCTCAAGGACCGGGCCTGCGTCGACGAGTGCCCCGTCGACTGCATCTACGAGGGCAAGCGGATGCTCTACATCCACCCCGACGAGTGCGTCGACTGCGGTGCCTGCGAGCCGGTCTGCCCGGTCGAGGCGATCTTCTACGAGGACGACACCCCGGAGGAGTGGAAGGAGTACTACAAGGCAAATGTGGACTTCTTCGATGACCTCGGCTCGCCCGGTGGCGCCGCCAAGATGGGCGAGATCGACAAGGACCACCCGCTGATCGAGGCCCTGCCGCCGCAGCCGCACGACGAGTGAGCGCGGCCCGTCCGGTCGGGACCGTCTCGGCCCGGCTCCCGGACTTCCCCTGGGACCACCTCGCGTCGTACGCCGAGCGGGCCCGCGCACACCCCGACGGGATCGTCGACCTGTCGGTCGGCACGCCCGTCGACCCCACCCCGGCGATCGTCCAGGCGGCCC
>NZ_JANPEO010000287.1:0-5801 GCF_031422975.1 Nocardioides sp.
GCAGGTTCATCCACATGGATGAGCGCGGACGAGGTCCTCCATTCGTAGTGAAGGCGCCGCGAGACAGGGCGAGCGCTGGTCGGCGGTAAAGACCCGACCACGGCCTCGGTGCAAGTAGTACAGTCTTCAACTAATGCATCACGGAGGGCACCATGCAGTTCGGCATCTTCAGCGTCGGCGACATCACTCCCGACCCGACGACCGGCATCTCGCCGACTGAGGGCGAGCGCATCGAGTCGATGACCCGCGTCGCGCTCAAGGCCGAAGAGGTCGGGCTGGACGTCTTCGCGACCGGCGAGCACCACAACCCGCCGTTCACCGTCTCCTCGCCCACCACGCACCTCGCGTGGATCGCGGCGAAGACCGAGAAGCTGCTGCTGAGCACCTCGACCACGCTGATCACCACCAACGACCCGGTGAAGATCGCCGAGGACTATGCCTTCCTCCAGCATCTCTCCGGTGGCCGCGTCGACCTGATGATGGGCCGCGGCAACACCGGCCCGGTCTACCCGTGGAACGGCTTGGACATCCGCGACGGCATCAAGCTCGCGATCGAGAACTACCACCTGCTGCGCAAGCTCTGGCGCGAGCCGGTCGTCAACTGGCAGGGCCAGTTCCGCACCCCGCTGCAGGGCTACACGAGCACGCCCGCGCCGCTCGACGGCACGCCACCGTTCGTCTGGCACGGCTCGATCCGCAGCCCCGAGATCGCCGAGCAGGCGGCCTACTACGGAGACGGGTTCTTCCACAACCACATCTTCTGGGGTCCCGAGCACACCGCCCAGATGGTCGCTCTCTACCGCCAGCGCTTCGAGCACTACGGCCACGGCACGGCCGACCGGGCGATCGTCGGCCTCGGCGGCCAGGTCTTCCTGGGCACCAGCGAGGCGGAGGCCAAGAAGCAGTTCCGGCCCTACTTCGACAACGCCCCGGTCTACGGCCACGGCCCCTCCCTCGAGGAGTTCACGCAGGCCACGCCACTGACCGTCGGCACCCCCGAGCAGGTCATCGAGCGCACTCTGGGCTTCGCCGACTACGCCGGTGACTACCAGCGCCAGCTGTTCCTGATCGACCACGCCGGACTGCCGACCGAGGTCGTGCTCGAGCAGCTCGAGATCCTTGGCCGCGAGGTCGTCCCGGTGCTCCGCTCGGAGTTCGAGCGCCGGCGCCCGGCCCACGTGCCGAGCGACCCGCCCACCCACACGTCCCTCGTCGCCGCTGGCCCCGACGCCCCGCACCACCTTGTCGAGCCGGCCAACGCCCGAGTCACCGAAGGAACCCGGTCATGACCCGCAGCGTCGTCGTCCTCACCGCCGGACTGACGGTGCCGTCGTCCACCCGACTGCTCGGCGACCAGCTCGCCGACGCGGTCGCGGCGGCCGTGGGCGCCCGCGGCGAGGCCGTGTCCTTCGAGTACGTCGAGGTGCGCGAGCTCGCCCAGGACCTCGCCGGCTACATGACGAGTGGAGCTGTCGCCACCCAGCGCCTGGCCGCGGTCCGCGAGCAGATCTCCCGGGCCGACGGGCTGATCGCGGTCACGCCCGTGTTCAGCGCGAGCTACAGCGGGCTGTTCAAGATGTTCTTCGACGCCCTCGACACCGACGCCCTCACCGGCATGCCCGTCCTGATCGCAGCCACGGCCGGCAGCGCGCGCCACTCCCTGGTCCTCGACCACGCGATGCGGCCGCTGTTCAGCTACCTGCGCGCCGTCGTCCTCCCCACGGGCGTCTTCGCCGCCACCGAGGACTTCGGTGGCTCTGGTCTGGACGAGCGCATCTCCCGCGCCGCGGCCGAGCTGGCCAACGCCGTGGTGGTCTCGGGCACCGACCACGTCGCCGGGTTCGCCCCGGATCCGACCGCGCGTCGGCGTACGTCCGGAAACGACCTGGCGCCCGTGGCCGACTTCGCCGACCTGCTGCGGGGTCACTCCGGCTGACGTCCGTGGCAGGCTGGGAACATGTCCGAACCCCACAACATCGCTGACAAGCTGAAGCAGACGATCGACGAGCTCGAGATCGACCGGCACGTCAACGACCTCGTCACCCAGGTCGAGACCGCCTTCGCCTCCGCTCGCGACAAGGTCGCGACCCTGGCCGACGAGCGCGGTGACGAGGTGGAGCGCTTCCTGGACAAGGTGAGCACCAGCATCGACGAGCGCACCGAGGGTCGGTTCGCCCCGCACGTCCACAGGGTCCGAGAGACCGTGTCGACGGGGGTCGCCAGGCTCGCGGAGTATCGCCCGAGCGCGGCTCCGGTCACGCCGGTGGAGGAGATCGAGACTCCCGACGCCGAGTGATCGACGCCGAGACGAAGCCCGCTCCCCCTCCGTGGGCAGCGGGCCTCTCCCATTTCGGGGTACGCCGCTGACACATCTCGACGGCGCGGTCCTCGCGTCCTAGGTTGGTGAGGGTCCCCTCCCACACTCAGGAGCGCGCCATGACCAGCAGGCTCAACCCGTATATCAACGTCCCTGACGGCCGGGCCCGCGAGGCCGTGGAGTTCTACCGGTCCGTGCTCGGCGGCGAGCTCAGCATCATGACCTTCGGCGACATGGGCATGGAGGGCGACACCGCCAACCTGGTCATGCACTCCCAGCTCGAGACGCCGGCCGGCTACACGCTGATGGTGGCCGACGCCCCCGAGGGCATGGTCGAGGTGACCTACGGCAACAACATCTCCGTCAGCCTGAGCGGCGACGACACCGAGGCGCTGACCGGCTACTTCAACGGCCTCGCCGAGGGCGGCAAGATCGCGATGCCGCTCGAGCTGCAGGGCTGGGGCGACGTCTTCGGCCAGATCGTCGACAAGTTCGGGATCTCGTGGCTCGTCAACATCGCCGGTGAGGGCAACCAGGGCTGAGCGTCACCAGGGGGAGGGCTTGAAGTCCTTGACGAAGCAGCCGTGGAGGTCTTCGCCCGCCTCGCCGAGCACGACCGGGTCGTAGACGCGAGCGGCCCCGTCGACGAGGTCGAGCGGCGCGTGCCAGCCCTCCGCGGCGATCCGGAGCTTCTCGTGGTGAGGCCGCTCGTCGGTGATCCAGCCGGTGTCGACGGCCGTCATCAAGATCTTGTCGGTCTCGAACATCTCCTGCGACGACGTGCGCGTCAGCATGTTGAGCGCAGCCTTCGCCATGTTGGTGTGCGGGTGCCCGGCGCCCTTGTAGCGGCGGGAGAACTGCCCCTCCATCGCCGACACGTTCACGACGTACGCCCGACCCGAGCGCGCCGACAGCGCGGCCGCCGCCAGTGCCGGCCGCAGCCGTGAGACCAGCAGGAACGGCGCGATCGAGTTGCAGAGCTGCACCTCGAGGAGCTCGAGCGGGTTGACCTCGCCGACGGTCTGGGTCCAGGAGTTGTTCGTCTGCATGTCCGGGAGCAGGCCGCCCGCGTCGACGGCGGTGCCCGCCAGGTGCGCGTCGAGGGACGCGTGCCCGGCCGTCAGCGCGAGCGCGGTCATGGACGCCGCGTTGTGAGCGGCCAGTGCTGCGTCCGGGCTCTCCCCGAGGTGGTGGGCCACGGCCGTGTCCGACAGCGCGCCGGCAATGGAGGCGGGATGGGCCGACGAGATCTCGTCGAAGGTGACCATCTCCGGGAGCTCGCGGTCGGTCGGGAGCGGGGCCAGTTCGGCGTCGACCAGCGGGGCGTAGGCGCCCGGCGTGCGGCGTACGGTCTGGCAGGCGTTGTTGATCAGGATGTCGAGCGTGCCGGCCGCGGCGACGTCGTCCGCCAGCGAGATCACCTGGGTGGGGTCGCGCAGGTCGATGCCGACGACCTTGAGGCGGTGCAGCCAGTCGCCGCTGTCCGCCAGCGAGGAGAAGCGGCGGACCGCGTCCTTGGGGAAGCGGGTCGTGATCGTGGTGTGCGCGCCGTCGCGGAGCAGGCGCAGGGCGATGTACATGCCGATCTTCGCGCGGCCACCGGTGAGCAGCGCCCGCTTGCCGGTGAGGTCGGTGCGCTGGTCGCGCTTGGTGTGGCTGAAGGCCGCGCACGACGGGCAGAGCCAGTGGTAGAACGCGTCGACGAGCGTGTAGTCGCTCTTGCAGATGTAGCAGCCTCGCGAGTTGAGCAGCTCGCCGGCGAAGGCTCCGGGCGCGTTGGAGACCAGCGCGATGCCGGACGTCTCGTCGTCGATGCGCACCGGTGAACCGGTCGCCGTCAGCTCGGTGATCGCGCGGTCGTGGGCCAGCTCCTCGGCGCGCTTGGCGAACTTGCGCTCGGACTTGATCGACTTGTACATGTGCGACGCGGCCCGCTTGACCCGCACGTGGTCGGGGTGGTCGCCCGGCAGGTGGTGGAGCTGCTGGAGCACCCGGACGGTGGTCGCCAGATCGTCGGGATCGATGCCGGGCTCGTCAGTCACCGGCAAAGAGTACGGCGCGGGGCCCTCGCCCGGCACTTCGCGAGAGGCGTATCTTGGCGCGCACTATGGGCATCGGGGGAGCACTCGTGGCAGGCGGCGGCCCGCGCGTCGGCGCACCATCAGGTGGGGTCGGCGTCCGCTGCGAGGGCGTCGTCCACCTGTACAAGACCTTCGGCGGACACGACGTCGTCGCACTGCGCGGGGTCGACCTCGCCATCGCGCCCGGCGAGCGGGTCGCCTTCCTCGGCCCCTCGGGCTCGGGCAAGTCCACGCTGCTGACGCTCCTCGGCGGCATCCAGAAGCCCAGCGCGGGCCGGATCTTCCTCGGCGACGAGGAGATCTCCCGGATGGGTGAGCGCTACCTCGCGCGGATCCGCTCCCGGTCGGTCTCCACCATGCTGCAGGGCGCGACCCGCAACCTCCTGCCCTATGCGACCGGCCGGCAGAACATCGCCTTCGCCCGCCTCGCCCTCAGCGCGAACGAGCGCCGCGACGCCATGCTCGTCACCGAGCTGCTCGGCCGCGTCGGCCTCGAGGAGCAGGCCGACCAGGTCGTCTCGACCATGTCCGGGGGCCAGCGCCAGCGCCTCGCGCTCGCCTGCGCGGTGGCCACCGCACCGCGCCTGCTGCTCGCGGACGAGCCCACCAGCCAGCTCAGTCACGAGGACCGCGACCATGTCCTGCACCTGATCCACTCGCTCGGCGACGACTTCGGCACCACGATCGTCGTGGTGACGCACCAGCCCGAGGTGGCGGCGACCTTCCCCCGCTCGATCACCATGAAGGGGGGCCGGGTCGGCGCCGAGGGGCGCGACGGCTCCGAGTACGCCGTGGTCGGCGAGGACGGTGTCCTCCACCTCCCGGGCCACGTCGCGGCGCAGTGGCCGCCCGGCACCCTGGTGAAGTTCGAGGACGACGACCAGGGCCGGTTGATCATCACCCGCTCGAGCGGAGAGGGCCAGTGACCGACCTGGTCCTCACCGGCATCACCTACGTCGCCGGCCGCACCCTCCTCGACGACGTCTCCCTCACCTTCCCTGCCGGCAAGGTGACGGCCGTGTCCGGACCCAGCGGCTCGGGCAAGACCACCCTCCTCTCGATCGCGGGCGGTCTCCTCGAGCCCACGCAGGGCACCACGTCGTACGCCGATGCGTCGATGTGGCAGGGCAGCGGCGACCCGCGCCCGGACGTCGCGTTCGTGCTGCAGGTCTACGGCCTGGTGCCGATCCTCTCGGCGTGCGAGAACGTCTCCATCGCCCTGCGCGCCCGCGGCGTGGACCCGCGCGCCGCGGACGATGAGGCCGAGGCCGCGCTGGGTCGGTTCGGCATCGCCGACCTCGGCGACCGGCAGGTCGAGGAGCTGTCGGGCGGCCAGATGCAGCGGGTCGCCTGTGCCCGCGGCTTCGTCGTGGGCGCCGGCATCCTGCTCGCCGACGAGCCCA
>NZ_JANPEO010000288.1:0-1982 GCF_031422975.1 Nocardioides sp.
CCGTCGTGAGGCCTGTTGCAAGGTGGTGAAGGCCGGGCGTCCCGCCCGGCAAGACTTGGAGGACACGACTCGTGGCACGAATCGGTGACGGCGGCGATCTGCTGAAGTGCAACTTCTGTGGCAAGAGCCAGAAGCAGGTCAAGAAGCTCATCGCAGGACCCAACGTCTACATCTGCGACGAGTGCATCGAGCTCTGCAACGAGATCATCTAGGAGGAGCTCGCCGAGGGTTCCGAGGTTAGCCTCGAGGAGCTGCCCAAGCCCAAGGAGATCTTCGAGTTCCTCAACTCCTACGTCATCGGCCAGGAGCACGCCAAGAAGGCGCTCGCAGTGGCCGTCTACAACCACTACAAGCGCGTCCAGGCGGGCGTGTTGCCGGTTGCGGGCAAGCACAACAAGGACGAAGTCGTCGAGGTCGCCAAGTCCAACATCTTGGTCATCGGTCCGACCGGGTGTGGCAAGACCTACCTCGCCCAGACCTTGGCGCGCATGCTCAACGTCCCGTTCGCGATCGCCGACGCCACCGCGCTGACCGAGGCGGGCTACGTCGGTGAGGACGTGGAGAACATCCTCCTCAAGCTGATCCAGGCCGCCGACTACGACGTCAAGAAGGCCGAGACCGGGATCATCTACATCGACGAGATCGACAAGGTGGCCCGCAAGGCGGAGAACCCCCCGATCACCCGCGACGTCTCCGGTGAGGGCGTCCAGCAGGCGCTGCTGAAGATGCTCGAGGGCACGACTGCCTCGGTGCCGCCGCAGGGTGGTCGCAAGCACCCGCACCAGGAGTTCATCCAGATCGACACCACCAACATCTTGTTCATCGTGGGTGGTGCCTTCTCGGGCCTGGAGAACATCGTCGAGCAGCGCGTCGGCAAGAAGACCCTCGGCTTCACCGCCGATGTGCGCGGCGAGGCCGAGCGCGACTCCGACGACCTGATGGCCCTGGTCCGACCTGAGGATCTCACCAAGTTCGGCCTGATCCCGGAGTTCATCGGCCGCCTCCCGCTCATCGCCAGCGTCACCAAGCTCGACAACGAGGCGCTGGTCCAGATCCTCACCGAGCCGCGCAACGCGCTCGTGAAGCAGTACCAGAAGCTCTTCGACCTCGACGGGGTCGAGCTCGAGTTCACCGAGGAAGCCATCGTCGCCATCGCTGATCGGGCCCTCGAGCGCGGCACGGGTGCCCGTGGCCTGCGCGCGATCATCGAAGAGGTGCTCCTCCACGTGATGTACGACGTTCCCTCGCGCGACGACGTCGCCAAGGTGATCGTGACCCGTGAGGTCGTCCTTGACGACGTGGCTCCGACCCTGGTGCCCCGTGAGTCCGAGTCGAAGAAGAAGAAGTCAGCCTGAGGGTTGCGGGCGGTCGAACGCCCGCGGGTGCGGGGTCGGTCTCCTCTCCCTCGGCCCGTCCTGAGTAGACCGGGCGTAGTCCTTTCTAGTCATTTACCCCCCGATTGGCCGATGTGCCCGTCATCGCCAGCAAGAATGGCAGTCGAGGTACGCGCAGGAAGGGGTCTCTCGGGTGAGCGCAGAGCACAAGCGGCCGCTTGTTGCATTCGTCATGGTGTCGATCCTGTGCGCCGTGATGTTGGGTCACGCCATCCGCAGCGAGGCCACGGTCGGTCTGTTCGGCCCCCGCGAGTCCGTGGCAGCCGCACAGGGCGAGCCGCCGGCCGCCGGTCGCGCCACGGTGCCGCCCGTGGCGACGACCGCGATCCCCACGGAGTCGCCCGGTCCCACCGCCGAGAAGCTCCCCACTCCCGAGGAGCACCCCGCCGCCGTACCCTCGAGTGCCGAGACGCCGGCCCCGACCCCGTCCGCCGCGGCGGCCGGACAGCCGGGTTCCGCCGCGACCGTCACCTCGATCCCCACGGCCACCCCGACGCCCCCGCCCACCTCGGCTTCGGCGCCGGTCCCGACCTCCCTCCCGACCTCCCTCCCCACCCCCGCGGTCCCCCCCCCCCCCGGCCCCCCCCC
>NZ_JANPEO010000289.1:0-6575 GCF_031422975.1 Nocardioides sp.
GAGCACGATAGGGCCGAGCCGATCTTCATGGAGATCGAGGGCATCGACCTCGACGCCACCATGGGTGCGCACATGACGCTCCGCTTCGGGGCTCACAGCCGCGGCGTGGTCGTCATCAACCACACCGGCTCCGCCGCGGTCGCGGCCGTCGTCGAGGTGGTCGTGGGCGACGGTGCCGACGTCACGGTCGTGTCCCTGCAGGACTGGGCCGGCGACGCCGTGCACCTCGCGCACCACCAGGCGCTCGTCGGTCGCGATGCGACGTACAAGCACGTGGCAGTGACGTTCGGTGGCGACCTCGTGCGCATGGACTGCAACGTGCAATACGCCGGTCCCGGCGGGTCGGCCGAGCTGCTGGGCCTCTACTTCGCCGACGAGGGCCAGCACATCGAGCACCGCCTCTTCGCCGACCACAACGCACCGCGCACCAAGAGCAACGTGCTCTACAAGGGCGCGCTGCAGGGGCAGGGTGCGCACACGGTCTGGATCGGCAACGTGCTGATCCGCAAGATCGCCGAAGGCATCGAGACCTACGAGGAGAACCGCAACCTCGTGCTCAGCGACGGCTGCCACGCCGACTCCGTGCCCAACCTCGAGATCGAGACCGGCGAGATCCAAGGCGCCGGCCACGCCAGCGCCACGGCCAGGTTCGACGACGAGCAGCTGTTCTACCTCCGCTCGCGCGGCATCGACGACAAGGAAGCGCGTCGGCTGGTCGTGCACGGGTTCTTCAACGACCTGATCCGCAAGATCGGCGTGCCCGCCATCGAGGACAAGCTGATGGCGACCGTCGAGGCCGAGCTGGCCAAGAACGTGCTGCGCGAGGAAGCCGAGGCAGTCGCATGACCTTCGTCCGCGCCTGCGCCCTCGACGACGTGCCCACCGACGAGGCCCTCGGCGTGACGATCGGGGCCCTCGACGTCGCCGTCGCGCGCAACGGCGACGAGGTCTTCGCGCTGCAGGACCTCTGCTCGCACGCGGCCGTGGCCCTCTCCGAGGGCGAGGTCGCCAACTGCACCATCGAGTGCTGGCTGCACGGATCGACCTTCGACCTGCGCACCGGCAAGCCCACCACCTTCCCGGCGACCGAACCGGTCGCCACCTTCCCCGCCGAAATCCGCGACGCCGACGGCAGCTCAGAAGTCTGGGTCGACGTCGAGACCACCCTGAATGGAGTGACCCCCTCATGAGCAAGCTCGAAATCAAGGACCTGTTGGTCTCGGTCGACACCGAGGACGGCCCCAAGGAGATCCTCAAGGGCGTCACGCTGACGATCAACGACGGCGAGACGCACGCCATCATGGGCCCCAACGGCTCCGGCAAGTCCACGCTGGCCTACTCGATCGCGGGTCACCCGAAGTACACCGTCACCGGCGGCACCGTGACCCTGGACGGCCAGGACGTGCTGGCCATGACGGTCGACGAGCGCGCCCGCGCCGGCCTGTTCCTGGCCATGCAGTACCCCGTCGAGGTGCCCGGCGTCTCGGTCTCCAACTTCCTGCGTACGGCGAAGACCGCGATCGACGGGGAGTCGCCCAAGCTCCGCACCTGGGTCAAGGACGTCAACACAGCCCTGCAGGCGCTCGACCTCGACCCGACGTTCGCGACCCGCAACGTCAACGAGGGCTTCTCCGGTGGTGAGAAGAAGCGCCACGAGATCGCGCAGCTCGAGCTGCTCAACCCCAAGGTCGCCGTGCTGGACGAGACCGACTCGGGCCTCGACATCGACGCGCTCAGGATCGTCTCCGACGGCGTCAACCGGTTCAAGGCCGACGGTGACAAGGCCGTGCTGCTCATCACCCACTACACACGGATCCTGCGCTACATCAAGCCCGACTTCGTGCACGTCTTCATCGACGGTCGCGTCGCCGAGGAGGGCGGCCCCGAGCTCGCCGACCTGCTCGAGGCCGAGGGCTACGACAAGTACACGAAGCCCGCGGCGGTCTGACCATGGACGGCCTCCTGCCGGAGCTGGAAGTCATCCGCAAGGACTTCCCGATCCTCGAGCGTCAGCTCGCGGGCGGCTTTCCGCTGGTCTACCTCGACAGCGCCAACACCTCGCAGAAGCCGCAGATCGTCATCGACACGATGGTCGACCACCTCGAGCGCCACAACGCCAACATCTCCCGCGCCATGCACCAGCTCGGCTCGGAGTCGACCGAGGCGTTCGAGGCGGCGCGCGACCGGGTGGCCGCCTTCATCAAGGCACCGAGCCGCGACGAGGTGATCTTCACCAAGAACGCCACCGAGGCGCTCAACCTGGTCGCCAACACGCTTTCCTGGGCGACAGGCGACCTGGCGATCGGCGCGGGCGACGAGGTCCTCATCACCGAGATGGAGCACCACTCCAACATCGTTCCGTGGCAGCTGCTCACCGAGCGCAAGGGAGCGACCCTGCGCTGGTTCGGGCTGACCGAGGACGGTCGCCTCGACCTGTCGAACATCGACGAGCTCATCACCGAGCGCACCAAGGTCGTGTCGCTGACCTGGGTCTCCAACATGCTGGGCACCATCAACCCGGTGGCCGAGATCGCCGCGCGCGCCCACGAGGTCGGCGCCGTCGTGGTCGTGGACGCGTCCCAGGCCGCGCCCCAGCTGCCGATCGACCTGCAGGCCATGGAAGGCGCCTCGCGACCTGACGTGCTCGTCTTCACCGGCCACAAGGTCGTCGGCCCCACCGGGATCGGCGTGCTGTGGGGTCGCCGCGAGGTGCTCGACGCGCTGCCCGCGTTCCACGGCGGCGGCGAGATGATCGAGACGGTGACGATGCAGCGATCGACGTACGCCGGGATCCCGCACAAGTTCGAGGCCGGAACGCCGCCGATCATCGAGGCCATCGGTCTCGGTGCGGCCGTCGACTACCTCGACTGCATCGGCCTCGACGCCATCCACGCGCACGAGCAGGCCATCACCGGCTATGCCCTCCAGGGGCTGGCGTCCGTGCCGGGCACGCGCGTGCTCGGGCCGCTCGACGCCGCTTCGCGCGGCGGGGCGATCTCCTTCGAGCTGGCCGGCGTGCATCCGCACGACATCGCCCAGGTGCTCGACTCGCGTGGTATCGCCGTGCGCGCCGGACACCACTGCGCCAAGCCCGCGCATGCGCGCTTCGGCGTGCAGGCCTCGACGCGCATGTCGTCCTACCTCTACACGACGCCGGCGGAGATCGACGCGCTGATCGATGGCCTCAACTACACCCGCGCCTACTTCAAGGTGGGCTGAGCCGATGGATGCCGCGCTCGACAACCTCTACCAGGAGATCATCCTGGATCACTACAAGCACCCGCACCACGCGGGGCTTCGCGACCCGTTCGAGGCCGAGGTGCACCACGTCAACCCGACGTGCGGAGACGAGGTCACCCTGCGGGTGCACCTCGCCGACGGCGTCGTCGACGACGTGTCCTACGACGCCGTCGGCTGCTCGATCTCGCAGGCCTCCACCTCCGTGATGGCCGACCTGCTGATCGGCAAGTCCGTCGACGAGGCGATGCAGATCCACCAGACCTTCCTCGAGCTCATGCAGGGCAAGGGCAAGGTCGACCCCGATGAGGACGTCCTGGAGGACGGCGTCGCGTTCGCCGGCGTCGCCAAGTTCCCCGCACGCGTGAAGTGCGCCCTGCTCTCATGGATGGCGTGGAAAGACGCGACCGCCCAGACCCTCTCGAAGGAGAACTCATGACCATCGACAACAGCGACCTGCCCGACGTCCCCGCGGCCACCGGTGCCGGCTCGACCGTCACCGTGGACGACGTCACCGAGGCGATGAAGGACGTCGTCGACCCCGAGCTCGGCATCAACGTCGTCGACCTCGGCCTGGTCTACGACGTGCACCTCGACGAGGGCTCCAACGTCGTCATCGACATGACGCTCACCTCGGCGGCGTGCCCGCTGACCGACGTGATCATGGACCAGACCAACTCCGCGCTCGAGGGCCTGGTCAACGACGTCGCCATCAACTGGGTGTGGATGCCGCCGTGGGGTCCGGACAAGATCTCCGACGACGGCCGCGAGCAGCTGCGGGCGCTCGGCTTCAACGTCTGAGCATGCGTTTCACCGAGCATGAGCTGACCGAGGCGGTCACCAGCGCCGCCAAGACGGTGGCCGGTGCGCGCCAGCGTGGGATCCGGCGCCGGCGAGACCGCGAGGAGACCTGGGCGGCCCTGAGCCGCCACGAGCGCTATCTGGTGCTGGACGCGGTGGGCGGCCAGGTGCTGCCGGTGCTGCTCGCGCTGCCGGACGTCGAGGTGCCCACCGGCACCCGCCCGACGTTCACCGACGCGCAGGTGTCGGCCGCCGTGGCGGAGACCATCGGCGACGCCGGTCGCGGACTGCGGGGCAAGGTGGCCGTCGCCGCCCGCGTCGCGCTGGTGCGCGAAGCCCTGGCGACGCTGCCACGGCGACAGGAGTAGGACTCACCGGATGGGTCTAGGGTCGCCGACATGACGAACGACGAGATCGGCACCTTCTGGGAGCTGGCGAGATTCCACGCCAAGCTCAATGTGGCGCCGGCCTACTTCGGACCGACCACGCTCGAGGTCGTCCGCCCGCCCGCGTGGTCCTACGGTGAGACCGCCGAGCAGGCCGACGAGTTCGTGGCCGGTCTCGACGCCGACGACCGACTCGCGACGTCGACGTCCGCCGAGGCGTACGGCGACGACGGCGCCGAGATGCCCGTCGCCGGCTCGTTGTCCATCCTCTGCAACGGTGCCGGTCATCCGGTCGCGCTGCTCGAGATCGAAGTGTCGAGATCGGGACCGACATCGTGGAGCACTTCCGCGTGATCTACCGGGCCGAGACCTGATGGACCGCAAGACCTACCTCCTCATCGACGGGGAGAACATCGACGCCACCCTGGGCAACTCGATCCTGGGGCGACGCCCGCGCCCCGAGGAGCGACCGCGCTGGGACCGGCTGCTCGAATGGAGCGAGCGGACCTTCGACCAGCCGGTGACCGGGCTGTTCTTCCTGGCCGCGGGCTCCGAGATGCCCACGACCTTCGTCCAGGCGCTGATCGCGATCGGCTTCAAGCCGATCCCGCTCAGCGGCGCCGGCAAGGTGGTCGACATCGCCATCCAGCGCACGGCCGAGGCACTGCTCGCGCGTGAGGCCGACGTGATCCTGGCCAGCCATGACGGCGACTTCCTCGACCAGATCACCGCCCTGTGCGACGGCAGCCGACAGGTCGGCGTCGTCGGCTTCGGCGAGTTCGTCAACAGCGCCTTCCGGGGACTGCCGGGGCTGCGGATCATCGACCTCGAGTACGACATCGGGGCGTTCAACTCCCCGCTGCCGCGGGTCAGGGTCATCCCGATCGACGAGTTCGACCCGCTCGACTTCCTGTGACGGTGGGCTCGTGACGAACAGCACGCACGTGCTGGTGCCTCCGGCGCGCTGGCTCCGCTGGGTCGACAACTTCGAGGGTCGTCACGGCTCGACGTCGCTGTCGGTCCTTGACGGCGCGTTGCGTGGCGAGGCTCACGACGGATCGACGTTCACGGCGCGACTGCCGTTCGCGGCGGCGTACGACGGCGGGCCCGACGTCGCTGCCTTCCTCGCCGACGTCGAGGCGCCGGCACAGTGGGGCGTGCTGCTGGTCCGCAAGGGGGGCTTCGCGATCGCCCGGCTGGCGGGTGTCGAGATGGTGGAGCACAAGATCGGCCAGCGGCACGTGCAGGGACGGACGAAGGCAGGAGGGCAGAGCCAGCAGCGCTTTGCCCGCCGCCGGGACAACCAGGCACGGCAGGCCTACGAGGCCGCGGCCGATCATGCGGCGCGCATCCTCCGCCCTGGACCGCTCGTGACCGGGGGCGACCACGTCGCCGTGGCCGATGTGCTCATGGACCCGCGGCTGGCCGGCGTGGCGGTCGTCGGGCCCTGGCTGCCGGTGCCGGACCCGCGGCGCGCCGTGCTCGATCGGGCGATCCTGGACGCGCAGGCGATCGACGTGGACGTCGCGAACGCATGAGCCCGGACCGGATCCGGTCAGTCACCGGGCCGGCGGAGGACCGAAGGAGCAGAATCGAGGCGTGACCGACGCCATCGCCATCGCCGTCTCCGGACTGGTCAAGCAGTTCGGTCACGTGCGTGCTCTCGACGGCCTCGACCTGAGCGTCGCCCGGGGCGAGGTGCATGGCTTCCTGGGGCCCAACGGCGCGGGGAAGTCCACGACCCTGCGGGTGCTGTTGGGGCTGTTGAGCGTCGAGGCGGGATCTGCCACCGTGTTCGGGCTCGACCCGTGGCGCGACGCCACCGACATCCACCGTCGACTTGCCTACGTCCCCGGCGACGTCAGCCTCTGGCCCAACCTGTCGGGCGGCGAGACGATCGACCTCCTGCTCCGCATGCGAGGCATCGAGCCGGCCGACACGCGGCGCGACGAGCTGCTCGAACGCTTCGAGCTGGACCCCACCAAGAGGGGCCGGGCCTACTCCAAGGGCAACCGGCAGAAGGTCGCGCTGGTGGCGGCCCTCGCTGCGCCGGTCGAACTGCTGGTCCTCGACGAGCCCACATCCGGCCTCGACCCGCTCATGGAGCAGGTGTTCAACGAGTGCCTGACGGAGCACAAGGCGAGCGGCACG
>NZ_JANPEO010000290.1:0-7507 GCF_031422975.1 Nocardioides sp.
CGCTCGTCGCCGTCTCGATGGTGGTGCTCCTGGTCTCCGCGGTCGCCGTCGGCGCCGTCCCCGCCCGCTGGGCACTCCGGCTGCCGCCGCGCGAGGAGCTGCGCGTCGAGACCGGGATCCACGAGGCCCGGCCGGCGCCGGTCGCGCGCTTCCTGGGCGAGGACCTCGCCCTGCTGAGGCGACTCGACCGGGGGTCGGTCTGGCGCTCGGTGGGCATGCGCCGCGGTCTGATCGTGCTCGCCCTCGGCCCTGCCCTCGTCACCCTCGGCGGCGGGCTGCCGTGGGACACGGTGGTGATCCTGCCCGGCCTCGGCGCGAGCGGTGCCGCGCTGCTCTACGGCGTCAACGCCTGGTGCCTCGACGGCCGCGGGATGCTGTGGCGCGAGAGCCTGCCGGTCGCTCCGGCGCGGATCTTCGACGCCCGCGCCCTCGTCACCGCCGAGTGCCTGACCGTCGTGTCCGGAGTCCCCCTGCTCGCCGGTTCGGTCCGCAACGGGCTGCCGGCACAGCAGGTCGCGACCGCACTGCTCGTCTGCTGGCTGGTCGTGGTGGTGCAGGTGCTGGCGATCTCGATGTCCTGGTCCGTACGCCGCCCGTACGCCGTCGACCTGCGCTCGCCGCGCGCCACCCCGGCCCCGCACGCCGCGATGTTCGGCTACGCCCTGCGCCTGTCGTTGGTCACGACCCTCACCGGGATGCTGTTCAAGGGGGCGGCCGGGGTCGCCGTGTGGTGGCTGCCGCTGGCCCTCGGTGTGCCGTTCCTGCTCTGGTCCGGCGTCCGCCTCCACCGTGCGCGTCGGCGGTGGCTCTCGGCACCCGCCCGGGCGGAGATCGCGCTGACCGTCGCGGCCGGCTGATCGGCGTACGAACGCGTCAGGCGCCGGAGCCCGCCGGTAACTGGCGGCGGCCGACATCACGATCGCCGCCGGACAGGTCGTCCCCCGCCAGTCGGTGAGCGTGGATCAGGCAGCGACCTGCTCGCCCTGGAGCGTGCGGTAGGCGTACGCCTGCGCGATCACCACGACCGGGACGGCGACCAGCAGGCCGACGCCGCACAGCAGCGCGCCGACGATGTAGGCGGCGATGCAGGCCAGGAAGAAGACGATCAGGGTGCCGGCATTGGCCATGGTGAAGGAGACACTGGCCTTGATCGCCTCGATCGCTGGCATGCCCTTGTCGATGATGAAGTAGAGCGTGAACGAGGTCAGGAACAGCACCGCGAGTCCGGGCAGGACGCACAGCACGATGCCGATGATGGTCGCGACCGCGAGGATCAGGGAGGCGATGAGCACCTGCACGAAATCGATCCCCGAGAACATCGTGCCCAGCGAGATCGCCCTGCCCCGGGTGAGGTCGAGCGAACCCTTGACGATGCCGGACTCGATGACCAGTTGCGCCAGGAAGCTCAGTGCGCCGAAGAACAGGGAGGCGATGATCGAGCCCCCCAGCATGCCGGGCGAGGTGCTCTCGAGCTGGCCGGTGTTGGGGTCGACCTCGAAGGCCGTGTTGCTGCCACCGGAGACGGCGTACTGGAGGATCTGGATGACGGCGACGACGGCGAACAGCACCACCGCCACGATCAGGATCGGGCCGAGGTTGGCCTTGAACTTGCTCCAGCCGTAGCCGAACGCGGCGCCCACGCTGAAGGGCGCAGTGCCTGCGGGGCCCTGGCCGTACGGCTGGCCGTACGGCTGGCCGTAATTGGGCTCGCCGGGCGGGCCCTGTGGGGGTTGCTGGCCGTAGGGGTCCTGCGGGGTCTCGTCTGGGGTGTCGCCGTAGTTGGACATGGTTGCCTCACGTGGTCGAGCGATGGCTGGACGAGCCAGAGCCTAGTGAAGCCGCGCCCGGCCGCGCCCGCAATGGACTTCGACCCGCCCGGAGCACCGGACGGGTCGAAGGATGAGGACCGAGATCAGCCCTTGGGCTGGTCGATGACGTAGGTGCCGATCACCTTGTCGGCGAACGTCTGACGCCGGGCGTCCCACAACGGCCACAGGTAGCCGAGGTAGCAGGGAAGGCTGTCGAGGATGTGGGCGAGCTGGCGGACGAAGGCCATGCCGGCGCCGATCGGCTGACCGGTCTCGGTCTTGACGAGCTTGATGCCCAGCACGCCCTTGCCGATGGTGTAGCCGGTCCTGCCCTGCCTGAGGCAGAAGTTCCAGACGAAGTAGGCCAGTGAGAGGAGGCCGCTGACCAGCGCCAGGATCAGGACGAGGCCCGCGGACGAGTTGTCCAAGGTGCTCTGCCCGGTGACCGGGTCGATCTCGGAGTTCCCGGCGGCGATGCCGATGCCGATGAAGTAGGGGATCAGCAGCGGGATCGTGATCAGGGAGTCGATGAGGTAGGCCCCCACGCGCTTGCCCCAGTGGGCGAAGGTCACGCCCTGCGGGACGCCGAACGCCGCCTGGCCGCCGGGCTGGGCGGCGTACGGGTTCTGCTGGCCGTACGGGTCCTGGCCGGGGTGCCCGGGCTGGCCCGACGGGTCGGAGGGCGGGTTGCCGTAGCTGGACATGATTTCCCCCTGGGAAGTTCGCTGGTGCGCGGATGCGCGCCCACCCTAGTGAGCGCGCGTCCGGGTCCTGCCCTCGCAGCGCCGTGGCGAAACCCGTCGGGTGCCGACGAGCCTATATACCCGGTATGCATATACGTGGTATACCTGTCTCGACGTCGGTCACGGGGGCCGACGACGGGAGGGGCTGCGATGTCGATCCGGCAGGCGATGCTCGCGCTGCTGGAGCCGGGGCCGATGTACGGCTACCAGCTCCGCGCGGAGTTCGAGCAGCGCACGGGTGCGACCTGGCCGCTCAACGTCGGGCAGGTCTACACGACCCTGTCCCGGCTCGAGCGCGACGGCCTGGTCGAGCACGTCAACGGTGCGGGGGCGCAGGACGCCGCCGATCGGGCCGCCCAGGTGATGTATCGCATCACCCCCTCCGGCAGGGGCGAGGTGTCGGCGTGGTTCACCACGCCGGTGCCTCGCACCCAGCCACCACGCGACGAGCTGGCGATCAAGCTCGCCATCGCGGTGACGCTGCCGGGCGTCAACGTCGGTGCGCTGATCCAGCAGCAGCGTACGGCGACGATGACCGCGCTCCAGGACTACACCCGTCTCAAGCGCAGCGGCCGCGCGTCGCGACCCGACCAGCCCGAGGACCTCGCGTGGTCGCTGGTCCTCGACTCGCTCGTCTTCGACGCCGAGGCCGAGATCCGCTGGCTCGATCACTGCGAGGCCCGGCTGCGTCGCGCCGCCATCGAGGGCCGGCTGCACACTCCTGCCCGCCCGGCTCGGCCCGCCATGAACACCACTGACGAAGAGGAAGTCCGACGATGACGCTCTCAGGGACCGCCGTGCTCCACCTCGACCATGTCACCCGTGTGCACGGCGAAGGCGCCACCGAGGTGCAGGCCCTGCGCGGCGTCAGCTTCACGGCGCACGCCGGCGAGCTGGTCGCCGTGATGGGCCCCTCCGGCTCCGGCAAGTCCACGCTGCTGACGATCGCCGGTGGCCTCGACGAGCCGACCAGCGGCACCGTGAGCGTCGAGGGCACCGTCCTGGGTGGGCTCGGCAACGCCGGGCGAGCCCGCATGCGGCGTACGTCGATCGGCTATGTCTTCCAGGACTTCAACCTGATCCCCGCGCTCACCGCGGCGGAGAACGTCGCCCTGCCGCGCGAGCTCGACGGCGAGCGCACCAAGGCGGCGCGACTGCTCGCGCTGGCCGCGCTGGAGGAGGTCGGCATCGTCGAGCTCGCGGAGCGCTTCCCCGACGAGATGTCCGGGGGACAGCAGCAACGGGTCGCGATCGCCAGGGCGATCGTGGGGGAGCGGCGGCTGATCCTGGCCGACGAGCCGACCGGAGCGCTCGACACCGATACCGGCGAGGAGATCCTGCGCCTCCTGCGCAGCCGTTGTGACGCGGGCGCGGCCGGCGTTCTCGTCACCCATGAGGCCAGGCACGCCGCCTGGGCCGACCGTGTCGTCTTCATCCGCGACGGCCTGATCGTCGACGAGTCCGGCGCCGACTCCGCCGAGGAACTGCTCGAGGTGACCCCGTGAGGGGGTGGCGACCTGCGCTGAGGCTCGCCTGGCGCGACGCACTCCGGGCCCGTGGGCGCAGCATCCTCGTGCTCGTGATGATCGCCCTGCCGGTGCTGGCGGTCACGGCCGCGGCCGTGGTCCAGGCGACCTCCGACGTGAACGGCGTCGACGCCATCCCGCGCACGATGGGAGCCGCTGCGGCCCGGATCCAGCCCCTCGGCGGCACGGTCCTGCAGGCGCCCGACCCCGACTCGGGCATGTACACCTCCGACGGAGGCGACCTGCCGACGCTGGCCGACCTCACCGAGACGCTGGGTGACCGCGAGGTCATCACCATCGCCGAGGGTTATGCCGAGGTCCCGCTGGGTGACCGACGGGTCGAGGTGCTGCCGACCGAGGTCGACCTGCGCGATCCGCTGGCCGACGGGCTCTTCGATCTGCACACCGGAGCGCTGCCCGCGAAGCCCGGCGAGGTGGTCATCAACGACGCCTTCGCCCGGCGCGGCGTCGCGATCGGCGACACCATCGACGTGCTCGGCCAGGACATCACCGTCGTCGGCATCGGCCGCGACGCGACCAACCGCGACCCGCTGACCGTCGCCGGCCTGCCGGGCAGCTTCGGCCCCGACTTCACCGGCGAGGGCAGCTCGCCCGACTGGCTCGTCGGCGGCGATCCGCTGCTCTGGTCCGACGTGCAGGCGCTCAACAAGCAGGGTGGACTCGTCTACTCGCGTGCCGTCATCGAGGACCCGCCGCCGGTGCTCGAGATGGCCGAGCAGCTGGGCTACGACACGGGCTACGGCGACTACGTCGCGATCGTCTCGCTGATCATCGCGATGGCGTTGCTCGAGGTCGTGCTGCTCGCCGGTCCAGCCTTCGCGGTGAGTGCCCGGCGGCAGGCGCGCACGCTCGCGCTGATGGCCGCGTGCGGTGGCACGCCGCGCCAGGCTCGCCGGGTGGTGCTCGCCTCCGGGGTCGTGCTCGGTGCGGTCGCTGCCCTCGTGGGTGCGGTCCTCGGCGTACTCCTCGGACTCGCAGTGCTGCCCTTCGTCCAGACGTTCAGCAGCGTGTGGTTCGGTCCGATCGACGTCAACTGGCTGGCCGTGGCGATCGTGGCGGCCTGCGGCGTGTTGAGCGCGTTCCTGGCTGCCGTGGTGCCGGCGTGGCTGGCCTCACGGCAGGATGTCGTCGCCGTACTCGCCGGACGTCGAGGCGACGCGCCGCCCTCGGCCCGTACCCCGATCTTCGGTGTGGTCCTGCTCGGCGTCGGCATCGCGCTGTCCGTGCTCGGCGTCAGGGGCGGCGAGTTCGCGATCGCCCTCGGCGCGATCGTCGCGGTCTTCGGGATGATCTTCATCGTGCCGCTGGTGGTCTCGGTGATCGCTCGGCTGTCCGGCCGGTTCCCGCTGGTGATGCGGTACGCCGCCCGCGACGCCGCGAGGCACCGCACCCGCACCGTCCCGGCGATCGCGGCCGTCGCCGCGACCGTCGCCGGGGTCGTGGCGCTCGGCATCGCCAACACCAGCGACGAGGCGCAGAACCGCGAGACCTACGTGCCTGCCATCGCCATGGGCGCGGCCTCGGTGAGCATCTACCCGGGCTTCGACCCGAACTCGGGCGAGATGCTGCCCGTTCCGGCTGGCGCGTGGGACCGGGTGACCACCGCCGTGCGCGAACGGCTCCCCGATGCCGAGCCCGAGGTGCTTCTCGGCCAGACGATGGAGGGAGATGGCGGCTCCTACTACCTCGACGTCCTCAACGATTCCGGCGAACCGGTCTACGGCGACTGGGGGGGCTCGCCCAGCAACGCGGTCGACTTCGTCAGCGACGGAGCCGTGCCCGGCATCCTCGACGTGGACGATGCCATGCGCGAGCGGATGGCGACCGCCCTCGAGGCGGGCCGGGCGGTGGTGCTCAGCAGCGCACGCGTGGACTCCGACTCCGTGACCGTGCAGACGGTCCGGGCCTCCCGCGACGCGCCCGAGTCCGACATGACCAGGCTCACCTGGCCGGCCGAGCACGTCCAGGTGACCGGGCGCCAGCCCGTTCAGCTCCTGCTGCCCACCGCGCTGGCCGAGGAGACCGGACAGGCCGTGACCACGGTCGGGCTCTACCTCTCTGCGCAGGACATCAGCGAGCAGGAGGAGCAGGACCTCAACGAGACGCTGGCCGGCATCGATGAGAACGCGTCGATCTACGTCGAGCGCGGCTACCAGGCTCCCGACGCGATCTTCATCCTGCTGCTGGTCCTCTTCACCCTCGGCGGCGTGCTGATGCTCGGCGGCACCTTGACGGCGACCTTCCTCGCACTCTCCGATGCGCGTCCGGACCTCGCGACCCTGTCCGCGGTGGGGGCGGCGCCGCGATCGAGGCGCGGGGTCGCTGCGTCGTACGCCCTCGTCGTCGGCTCCGTCGGGGCCGTGCTCGGTGCGCTCGTCGGGTTCATCCCGGGTGTGGCGATCACGTTCCCGCTGACCTCGACGTCGGAGAACTTCTGCTCGTCCTCCGGCAACGGGCCGATGACGTGTGGGGCGACGGGGCCCTTCCTCGACATCCCGTGGCTGCTGATCGTCGGGCTCGTGATCGCCCTCCCGCTCCTCACGGCGCTGATCGTCGGGCTGACCGCGCGGTCGCGGCTGCCCTTGGCGGCACGGCTGACCTGAGACGTCTACCAATAAACAATCAGGCTTGACTGTTTGTGTGGAAGACGCCATGATCGTCGCGTGACCTCGAGCCGGATCCCGCAGGAGGAACGCAGCCGCGCGATGCGGCTGCGACTGCTCGAGGCGACGGTCGAGTGCCTGGTCGAGCGCGGCTATTCCGGTACGTCGACCACGCTGGTCAGCGAGCGCGCCGGCGTCTCCCGGGGCGCCCAGCTGCACCACTTCCCGACCAAGAACGATCTCGTCGTCGCGGCCGTCGAGCACCTCACCGAGCTGCGTGGCGCCGAGCTGGCCGCCGCCGTGGACGTGCTGCCCACGGGCGGTCGGCGGACCCGCGCCGTACTCACCATGCTCGGCGACCACTTCGCCTCGCCGGTCTTCACCGCAGCGCTCGAGCTGTGGGTCGCGGCGCGTACCGATGCGGTCCTGCTCTCCGCGGTCGGGCCGCTCGAGCTGCGGGTCGGGCGCGAGGTGCACCGGCTGACCGTCGAGGCCATCGGCGCCGACGAGTCCAAGTCCGGCGTGCGCGAGCTCGTGCAGGCCACCCTCGACCTGGTCCGCGGGCTGGGGCTCGCCAACACCATCTCCGACGACGCCCGCCGGCGCCGGCGCATCCTCGACCACTGGGCCGACGTACTCGACCGGGAGCTGGCATGAGTGGCTCTCATTCCACTCGCGTTACCGAACAGTCGGGTTGCCTTCAGCGCGCTCAGACCGACGGACTGTTCGGTAACACCACCCTCCTCAGGAAAGGCACACCGTGACTGACGTGCTCACCACCGTCCTCGACGACCTGTCCGCCGAGG
>NZ_JANPEO010000291.1:0-1614 GCF_031422975.1 Nocardioides sp.
CCCCTTGTCCAGGTGCACGGCCGGCCCGATCCAGCCGAGCTCGTTGGGGATCGAACGGTGATCGGTGTCCAGCCCGAGGCGGGGCTCGCCACGAGCGATGCGGAGGGCCTCGAAGGCCCACAGGCCCGCAGCAGGGCCGGCGGCCGCGGCGTACTGCTCAAGACGCTCGCGGGGCACGAAGTCGTACGTCGCAGCGCGCTCGCCCGTCGCCGGTCGCCAGGCTACAGCCGTCCGGGGTGTCTCGAGGCTGACCTCGACGCGCATCATGAAGCGCATCCTCATCAGGAAGTCGACCAGCGACTGGCCGGCACCGGGCTCCGTGTGGGCGACGAACGCCTCGCCGTCGTCGACGCCGGTGAAGGCGTGCTCGACGTGACCCTGCGGGCTGAGGATCAGCGACTGGGTCCAGACACCGGGGGCGAGGCCCTCGAAGAACTGCGTGGTCAGGCTGTGCAGCCACGTCAGCCGGTCGGGGCCCTCGACGCGGACCACGTCACGGTGCGAGAGGTCGACGAAGCCCGCACCGGACTCCAGCACGCGCTGCTCGCCGTTGAACGATCCGTAGTGCGCAGCGACCGGGGCATCGATCCCGTCGCCCCCGACGGCGCCGGGCAGGTGGAGCAGGGGCGAAGTCATGCCCCCGAGTCTAGTGGGGGTGCGGAGGGGCTTCGACGGCCTCGCACTCCACGCACTGCCCGAAGATGGCGAGATGCCCGAGGTCCACGTCGAACCCGTGGTCGCGCCGCAGCACGGCGATCAGCGCTGCGGCCGCGTCGGGCTCGACACTGCGGACGCGCTGGCACTGGCGACAGACGAGGTGGAAGTGCTCCGGCTCACGCGCGGAGTGGTAGGTCGGCGCGCGGTCGCTGAGGTGGGTGTGCCGGACCAGTCCGAGCTCCTCGAGCACCTCCAGGGTCCGATAGACGGTGGATGCGTTGACGGCGCTGGCCTGGGTGCGCACCCGCGCGAGCACCTCGTCGACCGTGCCGTGGCCGAGGTCCTCGACCGCGCGGAGGATCAGCTGCCGCTGCGGCGTCAGCCGGTAGCCACTCCCCCGGAGCCGGTCGGCGAGCTCGTCGGGCACGGTCAGGCCCGCTTCAGTCGGGCCCAGGTGTGGGGCTGGAGCTCCTGGTCCATGGCCGCCATGTCGTAGGCGTACATCAGGTCGCCCTCGACGTTGCCGTACATCCGGGAGCCTGCGCTCACTTCCTTGGCGGTCTCCGTGAAGCCGACTCCGGCGGTGTGCAGCTCGAGCTTGCCGCCCTCGGCTGCGCCGTACCAGACCTCGGCGAAGCCGGTGTTGTGCGCCAGCAGGAACTCGACCTTGCCGGGCTCGGGGCAGCGCAGGAAGCCCGACTCCATGGCGGCGTCACGGACGAACTCGCCGTCCGCGTCGAGGAGCCAGGCCCGGGACATGTAGTGGAAGAACGGTCGGCCGTCGTGGGTGAAGATCAGTTCCTGGCCGAACTCGAAGCCCTCGATGGTGGGGTAGTCCCCGTGCCCGTTGCCGCGCCACGTGCCGAGCAGCCACGCGACGGGGCCGCAGTTGGCGGCGGGGAGCGGCAAGTTGCAACTCGCCTGGCGCGACGATTTGGTCGAGAGTCGCGTGGCGAA
>NZ_JANPEO010000292.1:0-8164 GCF_031422975.1 Nocardioides sp.
GAGGTACAGATAGCCGTCATCGATACGGCCGAGATCGAACACGCTGAATGCGTTCCCCCGCCAGGCGGCGGCGGTCTTCTCCGGATCTTGCCAATACGTGAAGCGCGCATAAGAAGGAACTTCGCACCAGATCGTGCCGGAGTCCGCGTCGATCGACAGCGACCGTCCGGGCCGAGCGCGACCGACCGAGCCCGGTCGCCGCTGCCAGTCTTCGGTCGAACAAGCGGTGAACTGACCCTCGGTGGAGCCGTAGAACTCCCAGGTCGTCCCGGCCGGGAACGCCTCGATCAGGCGGCGCTTGAGCGACGGCGGGCACGGGGCGCCCGCATGCGCAACGAGCCGAAAGCTCGACAGGTCCGGCATCCCCACGTCGTCCCAGTGGGCCAGGAGCCGCTGCAGGTGCGTCGGCACACAGAACATCGTGGTCGGTCGCTCGCTGCGGAGGGCCTCGGTGATGCGCCCCGCGTCGAAGCGACCCGGCAGCACGATCCGGCCGCCGGCGAGCAGCGTGCCCATCGCAAAACGCAGCGGTGCCGAGTGGTGCAGCGGGCTGAGGACCAGATTGACGTCGTCGGGGGAGAACCCCCAGAGGTCACGTTCCTCGGCAACCAGGGCCGCCGCGTCGGCGCGGGAGAGCGGCCCGGAGAAGACGCCCTTGGGGGTGCCGGTGGTGCCGCTCGTGCAGTGGATCGGCCGTCCTCGGGGAAGGGCACGGCGGCGACGCGGATCGAGGGTGGCCAGCAGTGCCGAGATCTCGGTGTGGTCCGTGATGACCAGGTCTGGCTCGATCGGGGCGAGGATCCGGGTGCGCTCGGCGGCGGTCAGCGCCGGGTCGAGCGGAACCGGGAAGACGCCGGCGGCCAGGAGCGAGAGCACCAGGTCGACGTACTCGTGCGAACCCGGGACGAGCAGCGCGACCCGGGATCCGGGGCTGAGCCTGGCTGCGTCCACGATGCCATCCAAGCAAAGCCCCGGTCGACGAAGGACTCGGGCCTCAGGAGCGGCGGGGGACGAGGTGACGGCGGAGCTCGACCGGGCCGAGCTCGTCGTGGTCGTCGGCGCGGGTGGCCGCACCGGCGAACAGGTCGTGCCGGGCGTAGCGGACAAGCAGTGCCGCGACGGCGATGGCGATGAGGAGGAATGCGAAAGTGGTCATGGCAGTAAGTCTGCGCTCAATGGATTGCTGCCACCAGTGGCAGGAATGACAGTGTTAGTTGATTTCCTGCCAGGAATCCGGCAGGCTGACCTCGTGCACAAGGTCGCGGTGGTGGTCCAGGACGGCGCGGAGCCCTTCGGGCTCGGCGCCATGTGTGAGGTGTGGTCCGAGCCCTACCACCCGGAGGACGACAATCCGGTCTTCGACTTCGTCGTCACCACGCCTCGGCCCGGCCGGGTCAGGGGCAGCAGCGGCTTCGACCTGCACGTCGAGCACGGGCTGGACGCGGCCGCCGACGCCGATCTTGTCTGCGTCATCCCCAAGCGCGGCTACCTCGACCCCTCGCCCGAGGTCGTCGAGCTGGTCCAGCACGCGGATGACCGCGGCGCCTTCGTCTTCGCGCACTGCACCGCCGCGTTCGTGCTCGGCGAGGCGGGACTTCTGGACGACAAGAGGTGTACGACGCACTGGCGGCACGTCTCCGAGCTCGCGGCCCGGCATCCGCGGGCGCGCGTCGACGGCGACGTCCTCTACGTCCAGGAGGGCAACATCGTCACGGGTGCGGGCTCCGCGGCCGGGCTGGATGCCGCGCTGCACCTCATGCGGCAGCAGTTCGGGTCGCGCGTCGCTGCGTCGGCTGCCCGCCGGATCGTCGTCCCCCCGCACCGTGACGGCGGCCAGGCCCAGTTCATCGCCCGCCCGGTTCCGGTCTGCGAGTCGGAGGCGCTGGCGCCGCTGCTGGCCTGGATCTCGGCCAACCTCGCGGAGGAACTCACCGTCGAGGCGCTGGCCAGGCACATGCACATGTCCCCGCGGACCTTCGCCCGCCGGTTCAAGGACGAGACCGGCACGACGCCGTACAGCTGGGTGCTGGCCCAGCGGGTGCAGGCCGCTGAGGAACTGCTCGAGCAGACCCACCACTCCATCGACTGGATCGCCGGCGAGGTCGGCTTCGGCAACGCCGCCACGCTGCGCCACCACTTCGGTCGCTCACGGGGCGTGAGCCCGGTGGAGTATCGCCGGACGTTCGGCCAGACGGCCTGAGAGTCCACGAGGCGTGTCTGCCGGAGCCTGGACCGCGCGACCCACCCGAGCCTCGGTAGCCTTGCCGGTGTGACGCACCAGCCGCTCTCCGCCCTGACCAGTGACGACCTCGCCACCCTGCTCGAGCAGCAGCGGGCGGCGTACGCCGAGCTCAAGGCCCACGGCCTCAGGCTCGACCTGACGCGGGGCAAGCCGTCGGCCGCCCAGCTGGACCTCTCCGACGAGCTGCTCAACCTGCCACGCGGCTTCAAGGACGCGAGCGGCACCGACGTGCGCAACTATGGCGGGCTCGCCGGCGTGGCCGAGCTGCGCGAGATGTTCGCCGAACTGCTGTGGGTGGAGCCCGAGCAGGTCGTCGCCGGCGGCAACTCCAGCCTGACGATGATGCGCGACTGCCTGATCTACATGCTGCTCTTCGGTGCGCGCGACAGCGACCGCGCCTGGAGCAAGGAAGCCACGATCAAGTTCATCTGTCCGGTCCCCGGCTATGACCGGCACTTCACGCTGCTCGAGTCCCTCGGCATCGAGATGATCACCGTGCCGATGAACGACGACGGACCGGATGCCGAGGCCGTAGCGGCGCTGGTGAAGGACGACCGGTCGATCAAGGGGATGTGGGTCGTCCCGACCTATGCCAACCCGGCCGGCTCGATCTGCAGCCAGGAGGTCGCCGCCCGTCTCGCGTCGATGGACACGGCAGCCAACGACTTCAAGATCTTCTGGGACAACGCCTACGCGCTGCACCACCTCACCGAGGAGGAGGCCAAGAGCGCCGACATCCTCACCCTCGCCGCGGCCGCCGGTCGCCCGGACCGCCCAATCATGTTCGCGTCGACGTCCAAGATCACCTTCGCCGGCGCCGGCGTTGCCTTCCTGGCGGCGTCGGAGGCCAACGTCGCGTGGTACCTCGCCCATCTGGGCAACGGTTCGATCGGCCCGGACAAGGTCAACCAGTTGCGCCACATGCAGTTCTTCGGCACGGCGCAAGGCGTGCGCGAGCACATGACCAAGCACCGAGCGATCATCGCGCCGAAGTTCGACGAGGTCGATCGGGTGTTCTCCGAGCGGCTCGGCGGCTACGGGATCGCCACCTGGAACAAGCCCGCAGGGGGCTACTTCGTCAACCTCGACGTGGTTCCCGGGACGGCGGCGCGGGTCGTGTCGCTGGCCAAGGAGGCCGGCATCGCGTTGACGCCCGCCGGATCGTCGTTCCCGCACGGCGACGACCCGAACGACGCCAACATCCGGATCGCGCCGACCATGCCGCCGCTCGACGAGGTGACCAGGGCGATCGATGCCGTCGCCACCTGCATCCTGCTGGCGGCGGCCGAACAGGCGACCGGTCAGACCTCCGGGCAGGCACGGGCCTGACGTGTCGTTCCTGCCCTTCACCTTCTCCATCGTCGGCGTGCAGAAGGCGGGCACCTCGACGCTGCAGTGGATGCTCAACCAACACCCCGAGGTGGCACGGCCACCGCGCAAGGAGATGGGCTGGTTCGACGTCGACGAGGTGACCTGGCGCGACGTCGACCACGACGCGTACGGCATCACCCACGCACGACCGGTCCACTGCGCCGTCGGAGACGCCACGCCGCGCTACCTGCTGATGCCGGGATCGCTGGAGCGGATGCATGAGCATCGGCCCGACATGCGGCTGATCGCGATCTTCCGCGACCCGATCGACCGGCTGGTCAGCCAGTGGGTGATGGTCCGCGACCGCCAGCCCGACAGGGCCCCCGACTGGCCGGAGATGATCGCCTGGCGGCCCGACGACTTCCCGACCGAGCTGCCAGAGGAGTTCGACGGGCCGGGCGGACGGGCACGGTTCATGCGGGCGTCCGGAGTCATCCGCGGCTACTACGGCGGGCAGGTGCGGCACGGGCTCAGCGTGTTCGCGCGCGAGCAGTGGCTCTTCCTCGACTTCGCGACGCTGCTCGCCGAGCCGAATCCGACGCTGGACCTCGTGACCCGGCACATCGGTGTGGGTCGGTTCAGGCCGTACCCGCCGCTGAAGAAGCTGATGGCCGGCTCACCGACCATCAACGGCACCTCGCCCACGGGGGAGGACCTGATGGCATTGGCGCACGCGCTGGAGCCTGAGCTGGCGGAGTACGTCGCCCTCACCGGACTGTCCGTGGACCACTGGACGACCGAACGCCTGCTCACCGGCGATCTCGATGCCGATGAGCAGGCGGAGGTGTACGCACGCAAGGCGGGACTGGTCTGAGGATCGCGCGGCTGAGCCCGCCCGCGCGGACAGTCGCGATCGCCGTACGCTGGACGGCCTACCCACGGAGTCGGAGAACAGGCGTGACATTGCGGGTCGGACTGACCGGAGGCATCGCCTCGGGCAAGAGCACGGTCTCGTCGATGCTGGCCGAGCTCGGCGCGGTGGTCATCGACGCGGACGCGCTCGCCCGTGAGGTGGTGCAGCGGGGCACGCCGGGACTGGACGCGGTCGTCGCCGAGTTCGGCACGAGCCTGCTGACCGCGGAGGGCGACCTGGACCGCGCGGCCATGGGTGCGCTGGTCTTCGGGGACGCCGCGGCGCGCAAGCGTCTCGAGGTGATCGTGCACCCGCTGGTCTTCGAGCGGATGGTGGCGCTGGAGGGGGCCGCGGGCGACGACGATCTGGTCGTGCACGACATTCCCCTGCTCGCCGAAGGGGACCGCGTCGACACCTTCGACGCAGTGATCGTTCTCGACTGCCCGCCCGAGCTCCAGATCGCCCGGATGATGTCCGAGCGAGGCTGGTCCCGGGAGGACGCCGAGGCGCGGATCGCCGCCCAGGCGACGCGCGAGCAACGGCTGGCGATCGCGACCCACGTGATCGAGAACACCGGCAGCATCAAGGAGCTGCGTGACCGGGTCGTCGCCGTGTTCGCGGACCTGCGCGAGCAGGCCTGACGAGCAGTCGCCCGTTGCGGCCCTGTGCGCATCGTCCGACCCGACCCGGTGGCGTTTGCGGTGCGCTGGTGGAGCGCGGGTAGCCTGCGGGCCGTGCGACTGTCTCTCCTCACCATCGCCGCGGCCATCACCTCCGCAGCGTTGCTGCTCGGTGGCTGCGCGGCCACGCCGGAGCCGGAGGCCGCACCGGCGAGCGGTGAGTCGAGCGGCCCGATCCCGGAGCCGGCGGACGCGTCAGCTGATCCGTCCGCCCGGCTCGGCTGGGGCCCCACGGTGGGCGAGCTCCAGCAGGCGCAGGCGATCGTGGCGGAGATGTCGAGCGAGCAGTTGGCCGGCCAGGTCATCGTGGGCCGCTACCTCGGCACCGACCCGAACGAGGTCGCCACCATGCTGCGCGAGCAGCACCTCGCCGGCATCTCCATCACCAACGGCAACGTCGTCGACGAGGCGCAGGTCCGGGCGATGACTGCGGCGCTGACGCAGGCGTCGCTGGACGACGGGCGCACCTACCCGCCGGTGCTGGGCGTCGACCAGGAAGGCGGCTACGTGTCGCACCTGCGCGGGATCGCCACCGAGTTCCCCGCCTTCGACGCGGCCGGCGCCGCGATCGAGGCCGACGGACCCAGCGGTCGGGAGATCGTGCGCCGGGCGGCGTACGCCACCGGGCTCGAGCTGCGCGACCTCGGCTTCACCTGGGTCTTCGCGCCCGTAGCAGACGTGACCATCGGAGCGGCCGACCCCACCATCGGCACCCGCTCCGCGAGCGAGGACCCGGCCATCGCCGCGAAGGCGACCGCCGCGGCCGTCCGTGGGTTCGACGCCGCCGGCGTGGTCTCGACCGTCAAGCACTTCCCGGGCCATGGCGCGGCCACCAGCGACAGCCACGACACGCTCCCGGTGCTCGACTCGACGCTGGCTGAGATCGAGGCCCACGACCTGCCGCCGTTCGAGGCCGCCATCGCCGCCCACGCGCCGGCCGTGATGCTCAGCCACCTCGACCTGACCGCGATCGCCCCGGGCGTGCCGGCGTCGCTGGCGCCCGCGGTGTACGACCTGCTGCGAGGCGACCTCGGCTTCGAGGGCGTCACCATCACCGACTCCCTGGGCATGGGAGCCGTTGCCTCGAGCTACAAGCCGGCGGTCGCCGCTCTGAACGCCGGGGCCGACCTGCTCCTGATGCCCGTCGACACGGTCGAGACCCACCGCGTGGTCACCCGCGCCGTCGACGAGGGCGACATCCCGCGCGCCCGGATCGAGGAGGCGGCGGCTCGCATCGTGGCGCTTCAACTGTGGCAGCAACGCGCCGCCGCCCAGGCTCCGCTGCCCGCCGACCCGTCCGTCGCGGCGCAGGACGCAGCCGCTGCGCTGGTGGCTGCGGGGTACTAGAAGTGCCGAGACCCGCCCCGATGCGTGATCGGAGCGGGCCTGCGGCGGACGGGTGGAGCTAGGCAGCGGTGCTGCCGCTGGCGAGGTCCGGGTCGCCGATGCGACGCAGCTTCTGCAGGGCCTCACGCTCGAGCTGGCGAACCCGCTCGGCGGAGATGCCGTGCTTGGCGCCGATGTCGGCCAGCTTGTGCTGACGCCCGTCGTTGAGGCCGTAGCGAGCGCGGATGATGTCGGCGGCCCGCTCGTCGAGGTGGGCGACGAGGTCCTCGAGTCGCTGGCGCGCCTCGACGTCGAGGAACTCCAGGTCGGGACCCGGCGACGTCTCCTGCGCCATCAGGTCACCGAGCGACGTGTCGCCGTCCTCATCCACCGGAGTGTCGAGCGACACGTGGTCGCGGCCCCACGACATGAGGTCGAGGACCCGGTCGATGTCCATGCCGAGCTCGGTGGCGATCTCGTGGGGCTCCGGGTCGCGACCGAGCTGGCGCTCGAGCGTGCGCCGGGCGCCGGAGACCTGGTTGAGCTCCTCGACGACGTGCACGGGCAGTCGGACCACGCGAGCCTGCTGGGCAATGCCGCGGGTGATCGCCTGCCGCACCCACCAGGTGGCGTACGTCGAGAACTTGTAGCCCTTGGAGTAGTCGAACTTCTCGACCGCCCGGATCAGGCCGGTGTTGCCCTCTTGGATCAGGTCGAGCATCGGCATCTGCGAACGGCCGTACTTGCGGGCGATGGAGACGACGAGGCGGAGGTTCGCGGAGATGAACTGGTCGACAGCCCTTCGGCCCGCCTCGGCCAGCCACTCCAGCTCCTCCTCGGTGGCGCTCATCGGCGCGCCGCCCTTCTTGCGGCCGACGCGGCCCTCCTCGAGGAGCTTCTCCGCCAGGAGGCCGGCTTCGATCGTCTTGGAGAGCTCGACCTCGGTGATGGCGTCCAGCAAGGGCGTGCGGGCGATCTCGTCGAGGTACAACCCGACGCTGTCGCGGCCCTCGATCTCGCGGGTCGCGCCGCGCGTCCCCCGGCCAGCAGCGCTGCGCGCTGGCTGGGCGTTCTTGGTGATCTGTGTGGTGGTCATGGTCGCCTCCTCCGTTGTGGCGCAGTCCCCGATCGCGTCACGTCTTCATTCAACGGCCCACGGTGTCCGGAGATTCCCGGCCGCTGTATGGCCCTTCACCTGCACTGACGATCGGCAGTTCCGCAGAGTTGCAAGGTGGGGCAACTCTCAGGGACTTCTCAGGGCTGGTTCGGAGCCCAGCGGGTTCCGGATTGGCCTGAGAGGATGCAGTCGTGTCGACGCTGCGGGTGGATCTCAACGCCGATCTGGGGGAGGAGGTCACCGACGACCACGGCCTCCTCCAGGTGGTGACCAGCGCCAACGTGGCCTGCGGCTACCACGCCGGCACCCCGGAGGTGATGCGGGCGGTGTGTGCCGAGGCCGTACGCCGCGGTGTCACCGTCGGCGCACAGGTCTCCTACGCCGACCGGACCAACTTCGGTCGCGTGGTCCTCGACGTGGCGCCGCGGGTGCTGGCCGAGCAGGTGGCCGACCAGGTCGGCGTGCTCGCCGAGATCGCCGGGGCCGCGGGCGGCTCGGTGGCCTACCTCAAGCCGCACGGCGCGCTGTATCACCGGGCGGGCGCACACGAGGAGACCGCGCGCGCGGTGCTGGCC
>NZ_JANPEO010000293.1:0-16334 GCF_031422975.1 Nocardioides sp.
CCGTGCCCGGCCAGCCAGGCCGCGGGATCGATCGGCGCGCCCCCGTCAGGCCTCACCTCGAGGTGCAGGTGCGGCCCGGAGGTGTTGCCGGTGGAGCCGACCAGCCCGATCGACTCACCGATCTCGATGCCCTGGCCCTCGGAGACGAGGGGCGTCAGCTGGTGGCAGTACCACAGCTCCGTGCCGTCCTCCAGGGTGAGGATCGTGCGGATGCCGTACGGGCCGGCGTCGGCCACCTCGGTCGCGGTCCCGTCCGCCACCGCGACGAGGGCAGTCCCGGTCGCGGCACCGAAGTCGAGGCCGGTGTGGATGCTCTCCCACAGCGGCCCGGTGAGGCCGAAGCCGGCCGAGAGGTGATAGTCACCGATCGGCAGGACGTACTCGAGCTCGGCGAGGTTGCCTGTGTAGCCCAGTGCCGCGAGCCGGTCGGCACGGACGCCCGCCACCTGGGAGTGCCGCTCCCCGGCGTCGAGGATCGCAGTCAACGCCAGCTCTCGCTGGTGCACCTGACGCAGCAGCGCCGCCCGAACGGGATCCTGCTGGACTCCGGTGGCCCTGCTCGTGTCCGGTACGGCGCCTGCCGGCCCGGCGCCGTACAGCGACACGACGCCGGTCAGGACGATCGCGGCGACTGCGCGGCGAGCTGACATGAGTCGAGCCTTCCCGGGGGAGTGGATGCCTCGAGTCTCGGCAACCCCGAGCGTGCTCGCGGGCTATTCCGTGGAATGCCGCCAGCGGTCCAGTCCGGGGCGGCGCGATCCGTCGATACCGGGTCAGGACGTCCGACGCGTGCTAGCGGGTGGCTACGGCGCACCTGCTGGTCATGAGATCGCCCGCATCCGGTTGTTGCGCGCGTTGTGCTCGACTTCGGCCAGTCCGAGCGCCTCGAGCACGGGCGGCAGGTAGTTCCCGAAGCGACCTCGCAGTCCCTTCTTCATGCCGTACCAACCTCCGACCGGGTTCTCCGGATCGCGGCCCCAGGCCTCGACCGTGCCGTCCTGCGCCTCCTTCTGCTCGTCCTTGTTGCCCAACGGCATCCAGTCGCCACGCTCGACCAGCATGGCGTGCAGGTCCTCGATGCATGACAGGTGATAGCGCAGTTCGGTCGCACCGACCTGGACGACGAGCGCCGGCGGGTCAGCGGCGGCATCGCGGTAGGCCGCGAACTCGGACGTACCCGGCGGGGTGGACAGGACCCAGGGATCGTCGGTAGTCCCTGTCCCTTCGACATCGGCCATGTCTGACTCCTTCGTCTCTCGGTCTCGGATGCCCCACCCTAGGATGACAAGACTGACATCTCTTGTCATGAATAGGGTTGTGCTGGCAGGCTCCCGAGGATGCGTGCTGGCCGACTGGTCTCGGTGATCATGATCCTGCAACGCCGCGGCCGGGCCACTGCTGCCCAGCTCGCGGATGAGCTGGAAGTGAGCCCTCGCACCATTCTTCGAGACATCGAGGAGCTCTCCGGAGCAGGAGTGCCCGTCTACGCCGTCCGCGGACCCGGAGGCGGCTTCGAGCTGCTCGAGGGATTCGACCGCCAGGTGAGCGACCCGAACACGTGGACACCGGTGAACCGGCGCAGAGGACCGGCGCGACGCGGGACGATCCGCATCTCTGCCCAGGGCCGTCAACTCGCCGCGGTGCTGCGTGTCCTGCAACCACTCAGGGTCAGACGCAGCGTCGTCGCCGATGCAGCCGGCTGGCACCAGGCAACATTCCGGTTCGCGACCCTCGGCGCAGCCGCGAGCGACGTGCTCTCGCTCTCCCCGCACGTGGAAGTGCTCGAACCCCCCGCCCTGCGCGGCGAGGTCGCCGAACGACTGCGTGCCGCGGCCGCCCTCTACCCGCGATGACACCGCTGACGGCCTCGTCCTCGGACCGCCGCGGCGCGTCAGATCCACCGGGCAGCGACGTCGGCACCGGGGCAGGCTCAACAGCGCGGCCCAGCCGACCCGGGACCGATGTCAGCCAGTTCGGGACCACCGACCCTGTGCAGCCCCCCTGGCCGCCAGGACAATGAAGGCACCCGGGGACTCACGCGGCCCGGGCGCCCACTGACCAGAGGAGTACAAGATGACCACCGTGACCGGGCCACGCTGCCTCCCCGTCCACCACCAACAGGCCTGAGAGGCCGTCATGTTTGCGGCAGTCGGCGATCGCCTCGTCGTGCACAGCCAGCATGTTGACGGCCCGACGCGGGACGCGGAGATCCTCGAGGTCAAGCACGAGGACGGGAGCCCGCCGTACGTCGTGCGCTGGTCCGACACAGGTCACGAGTCGCTGGTCTTCCCCGGGCCGGATGCCACGATCAGGCGACGGACTCGGGACTGAACAGGGCGACCTTGAGCGCGCCGGTGTCGCCCGCCCGCGAGAACACGTCGTAGGCGTCCTGCATCTCGTCGAGACCGAAGCGATGGGTACACAACGACGACACGTCCAGCAGCTTCTCGCTGAGCAGGCGGAGCAACAGGGGGGTCGTCCGGGTGTCGACCAGTCCGGTGGTGATGGTGACGTCCTTGATCCACAGCGTCTCGAGATGGAGGGTCGCGGGCTCGCCGTGCACCCCGACGTTGGCCACGTGTCCACCCGCCCTGACCAACGACGTGCCGAGCTCGAAGCTGGTGGGCGCGCCCACCGCCGCGACCACCACGTCCGCGCCGGCGCCCTCGGTGAGCGAGGCGACGAGCGCCTCGGCCTCCTCCGGGGCAACGGCGTGGTCGGCGCCTGCCGCGAGGGCACTGGCGCGTCGTGACTGCGCGGGGTCGACCATGATCACCCGGGACGGGCTGAAGAGCCTGGCCGTGATCAGAGCCGCCAGCCCGATCGGGCCCGCACCCACCACCACCATCGTGTCGCCGGGGGAGGTCCGGCCCGCAAGGACGCCGACCTCGTACGACGTGGGCAGGATGTCGGCCAGCATCAGGGCGTCGTCATCGCTCACGTTGTCGGGCAGGACGTGCAGCGAGTGGTCGGCGAACGGGACGCGGACGCGCTCTGCCTGCGTGCCGTCGATCGAGTGGCCCAGAACCCATCCGCCTCCGCCGAGACACTGGCCGTACTGCCCCTGCTTGCAGTAGCGGCAGCGGCCGCACGCGGAGATGCAGGAGATCAGGACCCGCTGCCCGACCACGATGTCGCGCACGCTCGCGCCGACCTCGAGCACCGTGCCGACGGCCTCGTGGCCGAGGATGCGCCCCGGCTCGACCTCGGGCACGTCGCCCTTGAGGATGTGCAGATCGGTGCCGCAGATGGTGACCGCGTCGACGCGCACGATCGCGTCCTCAGGATCCTTGAGCGCCGGCTCCGGTACTTCGACCCACGATCGATGGCCGACACCGCCGTAGACGAGTGCCTTCATGGTTGACCTGCCTCTCGATGGTGTGCTGATGGGCTGCTCGGCCCGGCGCGCTGCCACGACCTGTCTGCTGCGATCCTCGCAGCGTGCGGCGCTCGGGACCGGAGGCTTCCTCCCGTGCCACCAGGGACCTTCGTCCCTCCTCCGACCGGCCGCGGACGGTGGTTCGCCGCCGAGGCTGTCGCGTCGAGGTCGAGATCCTGTAGACAGTGACTGTGCGTGAGATCTCCGTCGCGCCGGTGGCGCTCGACCGGCTCAAGGCACTCCTGCCTCCAGAGCGCGCGGAGCGGCTGATGTCGAGCGCCGCGCGCGCCAGTTCGGAGTTCGGCGAGCGCACCGTCTGGCACGTGAACGCCACCGCCAGCGGAGGCGGGGTCGCGGAACTCCTGCACACGCTGCTCGCGTACGGAAACGGAGCCGGCGTCGAGAACCGCTGGCTGGTGCTGGACGCGGACAGAGACTTCTTCGTCACGACCAAGCGCCTGCACAACCTCCTGCACGGCCAACCGGGCGACGGCGGTCCGTTGGGGGCGGCCGAGCGTGCGCACTACCGAGCCGTGCTGGCCGGCAATGCCGCCAGCCTTCGTCGTCGCGTGTCGCCCCGGGACATCGTGGTGCTTCACGACCCCCAGACGGCGGGCCTCGTCCAGGACGCGCGAACGTACGCCCGGGTCATCTGGCGGTGCCACGTGGGCAGGGACGCGCCCAACGAGTTGACCGACATCGGCTGGAGCTTCCTGCGCGACTTCATCGAGGATGCGCACGCCTTCGTCTTCTCCCGCGGGGCCTACGCGCCGCGGTGGCTCGACCGGGCCCGCACGTGGGTCATCCCCCCCTCCATCGATCCGTTCTCGGCCAAGAATCTGGACCTGACACCCGCCGAGGCCCGACCCGTGCTCGCCGGTGCGCGATTGCTGGACGACCACGGAGCTCCGTTGTCACCGGGGGACCGGTTCGTGCTCCAAGTCAGTCGTTGGGACCGGCTCAAGGACATGTCCGGCGTCATGTTGGGTTTCGACCTGCTGGTCGCGCAGGGTCTCGACGACGTCCACCTGGTGCTCGCAGGTCCGCAGGCGTCCGGCGTCTCGGATGATCCGGAGGGAGCCGAGGTCCTGGCGGAGTGCGAGCGCCTCTGGCGCCGCCTCCCCGCCAGGACGCGCAGTCGCACGCATCTGGCCACGCTGTCGATGCAGGACGCCCACGAGAACGCGTTGATCGTCAACGCCCTGCAGCGGCAGGCGGAGGTGGTCGTCCAGAAGAGCCTGGTCGAGGGTTTCGGGCTCACGGTCACGGAGGCGATGTGGAAGGGCCGTCCGGTCGTGGCCAGCAGGGTGGGGGGGATCCAGGACCAGATCACCCACGGGGTCGACGGTCTGCTGGTCGACGACCCGTACGACCTGCCTGCGTTCGCAGAAGCGCTCGGGCGAGTCCTCGCCGACCAGCCGCTCGGCGAACGGCTCGGCCGTGCCGCCCATGCACGAGTCCTGGACGAGTACGTCGGCGACCGTCACCTCGAACGCTATGTAGACCTCTTCACGGCCCTCTCGTCCGGACCCTCCGACAAGTCCTGACCCGGGGGACGCGGCCTCGTCCCCTTCGGCGAACTCCCGTGCGGGGTCTGCCCGGAGGCCCCCCTTCAAGGACCTCCGGGCAGCGGAACTGTTCGAGGCCACCTGCGTGAGGGGCCGGGGCGTTCCTCACCCGTACGGATCAGCGCTCCCCCAGCAACTGCCCGCTTACAGCAAGGCTAGCGGCGCGCGGACACAGGCGGGGAGGGCCCAAGGTCCCGAGATCACGGGTCCAAGGTTTTCTGGTCTCGCATCCGCCCTCGGCGGGGCCCTTGGCCCTCCATCGGGGTGACCGGAGACCCTGCACCGGCGCGTGCAACCGATGGAGACTACGACCAACAGCAACGTCGGGTGGCTGCATCCGACCCGTGCCGAGGAGGTCGAGATGATCAGCGATCGCTGGTTCCCAAGCCACGTGACAGAGATCTCCACGCAGGAGTGCTACGAGCTCCTGGCGTCGAGACCGGTCGGGCGGATTGCCTTCCTGGTGGACGGCGATCCTCTCGTGCTCCCCGTCAACTACGTCGTCGACGGCCATGACATCCTCTTTCGGACCTCACCTCGCACCGAGCTCGGTCGCAGCATGACTCGTGGTCGGGTGGCCTTCGAGGTGGACGACTTCGATGAGTTCAACCAGTCCGGTTGGAGCGTGCTGTTCCAGGGCTCCGTCGGGTACGACGACTCGGACGCGGTTGAGCCGGGTGATCGACCCGAGCCGTGGGCCGAGGGGGTGCGCAACCTGGTGGTGCGCATCCGGCCACGACTCGTCACCGGCCGACGGCTGCTCTCGGCGTGACGACAACCGGCCAACGCCACACCTGCGACGGGGCACCGCGCCGTACCGTCCCGGGTCAGGAGACCTCGACGGCGGCCTGACGCTGTAGCAGCACCCCGATCCCTTCACCCGATCCGGGGCGACCGAGCAGGTAGCCCTGCGCGTGGACACCAGTTCCCCGGAGGCGGGCCAGTTGCTCGGGAGTCTCGATCCCCTCCACGACGCACCGCAACCCGAGCTGCTCGGCGAGCCCGATGACGGCGTCGACGATGACCCGGTCCTCGTGGTGCTCCATCATCCCGCCGACGAACGAACGGTCGACCTTGACGAACGTCACGGGGAGGTCCCGCAGGTAGCGCAGCGATGCATAGCCGGTTCCGAAGTCATCGATGCCGACCTCGACGCCCATCTCACGGAGTTCGTGCAGCTTGTCGATCGTTGATCGCGACGCCTCGAGCAGGACGGACTCGGTCAGCTCGAGGGCGAGCGCCCCGGGAGGCAGGGCGGCGTTCGCCAGTGCCTCCGCGACCATGGCAGGCAGGTCCGGACGCGCTGCCTGTCGCCCCGACAGGTTGACGGCGACCTGGATCAACTGGCCCGTGTCACGGTGCCACTGCGCGGTGCTGCGGCAGGCGTCGGTGAGGACCCGCATGCCGAGGTCGATGATCAGGCCACTGTCCTCGGCGACGGGGATGAAGTCGCCCGGCATCGCCACCGTCCCGTCCGGGCGGCGGATCCGCACGAGCGCCTCGGCCCCCCGGACCCGGTCGGTGGCCAGGTCGATGATGGGCTGGTAGCTGATCTCGACGCGATTCTCACGCAGGGCCGTGCGAATCAGGTTCTCGACGCGGATCCGACTGGTCGCGCGTGTTCCGAGGTCCTCGTCGAAGATCTCGGCCCGGTTCTTGCCGAGCCGCTTGGCCTGGTACATGGCCGTGTCGGCCTGGCGGATCAGGTCGTCCGCCGTGGCCGACGACGACGCCCGGGCAATTCCGAGGCTCGCCGTCACGACGAGCTCACCTGCCTGCCAGGGAATCGGCACGGCGATCACCTCCTCGACCCGTTGTGCGATGAGGCTGGCTTCCGACAGGTCTGCAAGTCCCTCGCAGAGCAGCACGAACTCGTCGCCGCCCAGGCGGGCCACGGTGTCCGTGGGACGCATCGTGTCGGACAGCCGCTTGGCGACCTCCACGAGGACGTGGTCCCCGGCCGCGTGGCCGTACTCGTCGTTGACCGCCTTGAATCCGTCGAGGTCGCAGAAGATCATGGCGGTGACGTCGTTGCCCGTGCCACGCTGCAGCCGCGCCACCGCCTGCGTGGTCCGGTCGTGCAGGGTGAAGCGGTTGGGCAGGCCCGTCAGTGGATCGTGCATCGCCTGATGTGTCAGCCGCTGCTCCATCTCCTTCTGCGCGTCGATGTTCTCGACCTGGACCATCAGGCAGGACCCCTCGTCCGGGTCGGGCACCTGGGTCACGGTGAGCAGAACCCAGATCAGATGGCCGTCGCGGTGCTGGACACGTCGCTCCGAGACCACCGACGAACCCGGCTCCCGGAACGCCTGACGACACAGGTCCTCCACAGCATGACGATCCGAGGGCGTCATCACTTCGAGGACGTCGGTCGACTCGAGCAGCTCGGCGGCGCTGCGCCCCAGGAGACGGCACATGGCCGGGTTGACCTGCTTGGGCTGGCCGTCGGGGGCGATGAGCGCCAACCCGGCCGGATCGTTGGTGAAGGTCGTGCGGAAGCGTTCCACGTTCGCCTGCAGGGCCCGGGTCTGGGCCCGCAGCTCGGTGACGTCGGTCATCGCAATCACTGCGCCGGCCTTGACCCCATCGGGGGTCCACAGAGCGCGACCGTTGCACAGCACCCGGGTTGCCGGACGATCGGTCGGGCTGATCAGGATCTCCACGTCGGTCACCGACCCCTCGGCCAGCGCCCGGACGAGGGGCACCTGGTCCGGAGGCAGCCGGCGGCCCTCGCTGTCGTAGAGGTCGAAGCGGTCCGGGAACTGCGTCGGGTCCAGCTCCGAGACGGGCCCCGTGACGTCGAGTCCGTGCCAAGCCCTCGTGGCGTCGTTGAACAGCGTGAGTTGACCCTGCGCATTGCACGCCACGATCCCCACGTCAACGGTGTCGAGAACCGCCTCGGTGAACGCCTGACGGTCGGCCAGGTCGTCGCGCGCGCGGCGCAGATCACGCTCCGCGACTGACTGTCGGGTCAGGTCGACGACCGTGGCCATGAGTCGCTGGATGGCGCCCCCGGCGTCCCGGACCGCCCCGACGCCGACCAGCACGGGAAGTTCCTCGCCGCTCTTGCGGCGGTAGACCCGCTCGACGCAGTAGGAGTTCTGCTCTGTCAGGGTCGCGCGGTCCTGCTGCTGCTCGGTCACGTCGGCGCTGTCGGCCAGTAGGAAGTCCGCAGACCGTCCGGCCAGCTCCTGGGCCGAGTAGCCGAGCATCTGGCACAGCAGATCGTTGACCTGGATGATGGAGCCGTCGGGCAGACACTCCGCCGTCCCGACCGGCGAGTTCTCGAACAGCGCTCTCCAGCGCTGCTCCGACTCTGCGCGGCCGCGGATCTCACTGTCCAGCTCAGTGACATCGGTCGACACACCCGCGACGGCGTAGATCTTCCCGGTGGCGTCCGAGAGCGGGAACCGGGTGGTCCGGAACCGGTGGACGGTGCCGTCCGGGTGGGGTACTCCGTGCGTGAAGACTTCGCCCTGCTCGCCCGTCGCGACCTGTTGGTCCTGTGCCCTGAACGCGTCGGCGTCCGGACGTGGGAACAGGTCATGGTCGGTATGCCCCACGATCTCGTTCTGCGGCCTTCCGACGAGGCCCTCGAACGAGCCGTTGGCGAGCAGGAACCGACCCTCGAGATCCTTGGCGTAGACCGCGACGTCGGCGTGGGCGACGACGTCGTCGAACAGCCGTCGAGTGTCGCGCAGGGCGTCCTCGGCCAGCGACCTCGCCGCCACCTCGCTCGCCAGCTCCTCACGCTGACGTCGCAGCTCCAACTGGTCGACCACCTGACGTGCGAGCATGCGCAGCTGTTCGACCTGCCGCGCGGACAGGGTGCGCGGGACCACGTCGATCACGCACAGCGTCCCCAGCGCCACGCCGCCCCACGTCACCAGCGGGGCGCCGGCGTAGAAGCGGATCCCCGGCTCACCGGTCACCAACGGGTTGTCCGCGAACCGAGGATCCACCCAGGTGTCCGGCACGACGAAGAGGTCCGGGGATCCCAGCGCGTGAGCGCAGAAGGACGACTCGCGCGACGTCTCGCAGACGTCCAGTCCGAGGCGGGCCTTGAACCACTGGCGGTCCTCGTCCACGAGGCTCACGAGCGCGATCGGCGTGTCACACAGCTGGCCTGCCAGCGCGGCGAGATCGTCGAAGGCCACTTCCGGCGCCGTGTCCAGGACACCGAACTGGCGCAGCACACTGATGCGCATGCGCTCGAGTTCTGGCTGCGGGGGCTCGGCCGGGCGAGCAACACGTCCGGTCACGTCGCTGGCTCGGTCAGTGTTCAGGCCGCTCAACTGGCCCTCCTCCACGACATCATCGGGAGGGGCTCCCGAGGTGGTCTTCACCCTAACCGGGTCCGCATCGGCGCCACCGCGGTTTGGCGGATTCCAGGGCGTCGCAGAAGGCTCGGCCGCGTTCCCCGACGCCGGGGTCAGCGCGGCGACGCCGCGACACCGGTGTCCGCAGAGCCCCGAGCTCGCGTTGCCGCGCCGCTCGAAACGACGCAACGCCCTGACCTGCAGTACTGCGAGCTTCGCGCCCGAGCGCTAGTGCCAGCCCAGCGCACGGAGCTCATCCTCTCCGATTCCTAGTGCGTGTCCGACCTCGTGGACAAGTACCTTGCGCACACGCGGCGCTACGTCCTCAGGGAGTTCGCAAACCGCGAGAATGGGAATGCGGTAGAGCGTGATCGTGTCCGGGAGCGTGCCGGGCCTTCGACCGTAGTGGCTGGTGCGCGGCACCCCCCGATACAGCCCCAGGCGCAAGACGCCGGCGCGCTTCTCCTCGGGCGGTTGGTCCTCTTCCACGAGGACGGCGATTTCAGCCAGGATCGGGATCACCCAGTCGGGGAGCGAGTCCATGGCATCGACGACCATGGCGTCGAATTCGCGTGGCGCGACAGAGTCGGGTCGCAACCGGCTCACCCCAAGACTGCGTGCTCGGAGGTGTTGGCGCGTCGCTGCTGGAGCGTGAACCAGGCGACCGCGCCGACGATGACGGTCAAGAAGAGGCCGCTGGTGCCGTTGGTGCCGAGCCCGAGGCCGCCGTCGACCGGTGCTGCGGTGAGGTAGTCGCCCATCGAGGCGCCGAAGGGTCGGGTGAGGATGTAGGCGGCCCAGAAGGCCAGCACCGCGTTGAGTCCGCCCTTGAGGTGGGCTATCGCGACCAAGGCGATCATGGTGGCGAACAGGAAGGCCGAAGGTAGGTAGCCGAGGGCGAGCTTCTCTGCGACGAGGTCCCCGGCGGAGGTACCGAGGGCGAACGTGGACAGGACGGCGAGCCAGTAGAAGCCCTCTCGCCGACCGTGGTCGACATGACCTTGACAACCCAGAACAGCAGGATGACCTCGGGCACCTTGTTGAGCATCATGCGTGCCGTGCTGGACAGCGGGACCGGTGTGCCGGTGAGAGGGACGCCCCACGGGCGGCACCGGTGAGTGGGGCTGACGGTGAGTGGCTCATGGCACGGAGAGTGGATCAGTGAACCTGCCGTCGACCTGACTGGGAACGGCGCGTCCTGGGCGGGGGAGCCGCAGACCGTGAGCGAGTTGCCGCTGTTCGGCTGTGCCATCGCTGCACAGCTGCGGAAACGTCGGTGAGTTCCCAGGCGGATCAGTCAGGTGAATGGCAGCCGGACCTGAGCACGATCACAGCATGACCTTGCTCGCAGCAACGGCACGCCACGACGACGTGTCTGCCTCCACATCTCGTCGCTCTTCACGGCGCACGACCCGCTGGGTGATCGCCCTGGGGGACCGTAGGCAACGATCACGTGCCACTGCCGTGGGAGCCTCGGCGCGTCAGCAGCCGCGAGGGCGACGTAGGAGCGACTCCGATGTCGCTGCCTGAGGTCGCTCGCCGGCCGGCGAGCCGGGAGGTCCTCACCTTCCTCGCGGTCGGTGGCGCGGGATACGTCGTCGACGTCACGGCCTTCAACCTGCTCCGAGCGTCCTCGCTCCTTGGCGGAGGCGACCCGCTTTTCGCACGCACGCTCGCCGTGATCATTGCGATGGTCGTCACCTATGCGGGCAACCGGCACTTCACCTGGTCCCACCACTCCGCGGACGGTCGCCGCCGCGAGGTCATGCTCTTCACCTTCTTCAACCTCATTGGCTTCGCACTGTCCGCCGCCTGTCTGGTCATCTCGCACCACCTACTGGGCCTGACCGGTGCCTGGGCCGACAACATCTCGGCCAACGTCATCGGTGTCGGGCTCGGCACCGCCTTTCGGTTCGTGACGTATCGCCGCATCGTGTTCACAAGCAGACCAGGGCCCTTCGTCTCGCAAGCACCGCGCGTCCTGATCGTCTCGGCCAGCATGGCTGCGGGCCACGACGGCGCCGCCCACGAACTGGCACGTCGCGCGGAAGACGCTGGCTACGCTGTCGACAGGGTCGACTTCTTGGACTTGCTGCCGCCCGGGGTCGGCCCGCTCCTCCGCTCGGCGTACTGGCTGCAGTTGAGGTTGGCGCCGGCCACGTGGGGATGGCTGTTGCCGCTGTTGGACTCGCGCGGAGGCAGATCTCTGGTCGGTCTGACCTCGCGCCTCGCCAGGCGTCGCCTGCTCGCGGCGTGCCACCCCGAACCGAGCCTGGCGATCTCGACCTACCCGTTGGCCAGCCACGCGCTGTCGCGGCTGCGGCTCGCTGGCGACTTCTGGAGCCCGGTTGTGACATTCCTGACCGACATGAGCGTGCACGCGCTGTGGGTCGCACCGGGCGTGGACGCTCACCTGTCCCTGCACGCGGTGCCGGCCGCGCAGGCACAGGCACTCGGTGCCCGTGGGGTCGAGATCGTGGGCCCGGCAGTCTCCTCGGCATTCGGGCCCTGGACCGAGTCGGAACGACGGGACTCACGCAACCGACTGGGAGTGTCCGGCCGGCGTCCGTTGGCGCTGGTGGTCGCAGGGTCGTGGGGCGTGGGTGACATCACCCACACCGTGGACGATCTGATTGATTGCGGGCTCGTTCTCCCGGTGGTCGTGTGCGGCAACAACCAACAGCTCCTCAAGTCGTTAGAGCATCGCGAGGGGGTGATCGCGCTCGGGTGGGTGAGCGACATGGCGGGCTTGATGGCCGCCTGCGACGTGGTGGTGCAGAACGCCGGCGGGCTGACCTCGCTAGAGGCCCGCCAGATGGGCCTACCCGTGGTGACGTACCGCTCGCTGCCCGGACATGGTCTGACGAACAACAAGGCACTTCACGAGGCTGGCTGGGCGACCTGGGTGCACGACCGCGAGGAGCTGAGCGACTGCCTACGCCACGTCCTGGCCCAGCCCGTCACCCCGGCGACGACCGGCGACATCCCGTGGTCGCGCCTGGTCCTGGATCACACACCGGTGCCGACATGAGAGCCGCAGGCGCACTCACCGCTGTGGCGTTGGCCGCGCACGCCGGGCCGGCGCTGGCCGCCCTCGGACCTGTGCGTCGTGCCGCGTTTCCACACCTGTCGGGCCAGGGCAACCCCGGTCGGGTCGCGATCACGTTCGACGACGGACCGGACCCCGTATCGACGCCGCTGTTCGTCGAGGCACTCGAACACCTGGGAGTCCGCGCGACCTTCTTCGTCCTGGGCCGGATGCTGGCTGCCTCCCCTGACCTGGGACGATTGCTGGTCGACGCCGGGCACGACGTGGCGGTGCACGGGTGGGACCACCGGCTGCTCCTGACCCGTGGCCATCGCTCAACCGTCGTCGACCTGACCAGGGCCCGTGACGAGGTGATCCGGTCCTGTGGTGTCACACCGACACATTGGCGTCCGCCGTACGGCGTGCTGAGCGGCGGTGCCTTGCGCGCGGCCCGGGATACGGGCTTGACGCCGGTCCTGTGGACCACGTGGGGGAGGGACTGGGAACGCCGCGCGACCGGCGCAACGGTGCGTGCCCACGTGTCGCGCCATCTCGGTGCGGGCGGCACCGTCTTGCTCCACGACAGCGACTGCACCTCGGCGCCTGACTCGTGGCGAGCCACCCTCGAGGCATTGCCGCAGATCGTTGCGGACATCCGGGCGATGGGGCTGCAGCCCGGGCCTCTCTGCGATCACAGCCGAGACGTGTAGCCATGACCCGGCGGTGGCGGCTCTTCCGGGCGATCACGGCGATCCTCGTGGTCGTCGCGACCTTCTGGTTCGTGCTGCCGCTGGCTGCTGGCGCGCCGTGGTCACACGTCGCTGCCGCGGTGCGCGCGGTGCCGTTCATCGATCTGGCCATGCTGTGTGTGCTCTGGTTCGCCGGGCTGGGTCTGCACACCGTCACTCTGACGGCGGCCCTGCCCCAGCTCACCCACCGACGCGCCATGACCCTGAGCCTGACCGGGAGCGCGATCGCCAACGTGCTGCCCCTCGGCGGCGCGGCCGGAGTCGCCATGAACTACAAGATGGCACGCTCGTGGGGCTTTTCCGGACCTGCCATCGCGACGTACACGGTGATCACCAACGTGTGGGACGTGCTTGTCAAGCTCTGTGTTCCAGCCGTTGCCTTGAGCTGGGTGCTTGTCAGCGGGACGACGGTGTCGCGGAGCTTCCTCGCCGCGACGGTCGGGGCCACGGCGCTGCTGCTGGTGTTGTCGGTCGGGATCTGCGCGGTCCTGGGGAGTCCCAGAGTCGCGCGAGGGGTCGGGGCCGGACTCGACCGGGTGGCCCACGGTGCGCGACGGGTCGTCGGCTCCTCGCATGTGTGGCACCCGGGACTCAGCGTCGTCCGCCTCCAAGCCGACTGTGCCTGGGTGATCGGGCGGGGCTGGCCACGGCTCACCACAGGCGTGGTGGCCTACAACGCGTCCCTGTGCCTGCTTCTGTGGGGGTGCCTGCACGTCACCGGCGCGGCACTCGCCGTGCCCGCGGTCGTTGCTGGGTTCGCGTTCGAACGCCTACTCACGCTGGCTGGTCTGACACCGGGGGGCGCCGGACTCGTGGAGGCAGGCTTGTCCGGACTGCTGCTGCTGCTCGGTGGCGCGCCCCTGGGTGTCGTCGCGGGTGTCCTGCTCTACCGGTTGTTCACCTTCGGCCTGGAGATCCCCGTCGGTGGCCTCGGCCTGGCGGGCTGGCTGTGGTCCCAGCGCAGGCCTTCCGGTGGAGCGGCGGTCGGCTGATGCGCATCCTCCACGTCACCGACTGCTACCTGCCGCGGCTGGGCGGTATCGAGTTGCACGTTCGCGACCTTGTCCATGAGCAGCGCGCCGCTGGCCACGACACCCGGGTCGCGACCTCGACCCGACGAGACGATGCGACCGATGAGCCCTGGGTGACCCGCTTAACACCCGGGGAGCTCCGCGCGCTGCTGCGGCGCGAGCTGCCTGACGTGGTCCATGCCCATGTCTCCGTGATCTCCCCGCTGGCGATGTCCGCCACCAGGCATGCCGCCGATCTCGACCTCCCGGTACTGGTCACGGTGCACTCCATGTGGCCGAGCACGCCCGTGCTGGCGTCCGTGGCCGGTGCGGCACTAGGTCTCTCTCGGCGGGCGGTGCTCTGGTCGGCCGTGAGCCACCGGGCGGCTGTGCCGGTCGCGGCCCACCTCGGGCCGGAATCGCCCCGCCCCCTGGTCCTCCCCAACGCCGTGGACCCGTCGTTCTGGCGGGTGCAGCACGAGGGTGAGGAGATCCCCACGATCGTCAGTGTGATGCGGATGGCCCGACGCAAGCGACCACTGGCCCTGGCCCGAATGCTGCGCGAGGTGCGTGACCGGGTGCCCGCCGACGTCGCACTGAAGGCCGTGATCGTCGGTGACGGCCCCCGCTATGGCGCTCTTGCACGCTATGTCGAGCGACACCTCGCCGACTGGGTGGTCCTGCCGGGACGGCTCGACCGCACCCAGATCCGCGATCTCTACGCGTCTGCCTCCGTGTACGTCGCGCCAGCGACCCTTGAGTCTTTCGGCATCGCGGCGTTGGAGGCCCGATGCGCTGGCCTACCGGTCGTTGCAAGCAGCCGCGGTGGGGTCGGCGACTTCATCACTCCCGCGGTCGACGGATTCTTGGGCGCCGATGACCACGCGATGGTCGACGCGATCACCCGGCTCGTGACCGATCGGGTCCTGATGTCCACGATGAGCGCCCGCTGTCGCGCGGTCATCCCGCCACTCGACTGGACCGCCGCGTGTGCAGCGTCCTTGGACGCGTACGCCCAGGCGGCGGCGTTGCTGCCTATCCGGGGGACACGTCCGGCGCTGACAGGATCGGCCTTGTGACACCGCGTCGCTTCACCCTCGTCTCGTTCCATGCCCACCCCGACGACGAGGCACTGCTCACGGGCGGCACCCTGGCGCGGGCGGCCGCCGAGGGACACCGAGTGGTGATCGTGGTGGCCACCGCAGGCGAGGCCGGGCTGGCCCAGCAGGATCTCACTGGACACGGGCTCGGCCCTCGGCGTCGTCGTGAGCTCGCGGCCTCCGCGCGGGCCATCGGTGCGGTCCGGGTCGAGGTGCTCGGTTACGGCGACTCAGGATTCAAGCCCGGCCCCTTGCCGAGACCAGGAGTCGGTCGTTTCGTCGACGCCGACCCCGAGGAGGTCGCAGCGGTGCTCGCCCGGATCCTCATGGAGGAACGCGCCGACGTGCTCACGACGTACGACTCCGCCGGCGGCTACGGCCATCCGGACCATGTGCAGGTGCACCGGGTGGGAGCCCTGGCCGCCGAACTGGCCGGTACTCCGGTCGTGCTCGAGGCGACCGTCGACCGGGGGTTGCTGGCTCCGGTGGGCCGGCTCCTGGCGGTGTTGTCCTGGGTGCTTCCGTTGCCCGACATCCCCGATTTCGGCGTGGCTTTCACGGCCCGTGCGGACCTGACCCACGGCGTCGACGTACGTGATCACCTTCCGGGCAAGCGCGCGGCGTTGGCGGCGCACGTCAGCCAGGCCGGGGCGGACCAGGGATGGCGCACCGTGCAGCTGCTGCTCCGCCTGCCGACCCCTCTGGCTCGCGGGGTGCTGGGCCGCGAGTGGTTCCGTGAGGTGGGCCGTCGGGCCGGTCCGCCGTTGCTCGATGACATCTTCGCGTCGCTGCGGTGATCGCCGTGGCAGCATCAGCCGGCGAGGGCCTCTTGGCGTTGCCTCTCCGTACGGTCCACGCCGGTCACGCTCAGGTAGACCACGGTGGCGAGGATCGCTCCGAGGAAGAGAACGCTGGTCACCAGGGTGCCGAGCGCCAGACCGCCCTCGCTCTTGTCGAGGGCCAGGTAGTCACCGATGTTGGCGCCGAGCGGGCGGGTGAGGATGTAGGCCATCCAGCACGACAGCACCGGGCCGTCGCCGATGCGCCAGCCGTGGGCGACGAGTGCGCTCAGGCCCGCGGGGAGCAGGATCGCGGTGCCCGGAGACCAGCCGGTGAGTTCGAGGGTCCAGTCGCCCAGAGCGGTGCCGAGTGCGAAGGTGACCAGGACCACGAGCCAGTAC
>NZ_JANPEO010000294.1:0-2227 GCF_031422975.1 Nocardioides sp.
GTGATCACGCTCGCCGACCTCGGCTCGCTCCATCTCGATTACGCCGACGCGTGGCGGGCGCCGGTGACGCCCGTCGTGCTCACCGGACCGCACGGCGACGTCGTCGTCGGCGACGGCCCGGTCACGCTGATGGGCTGCGTCAACCTCTCCCGCGACTCGACCTATCGCGAGAGCGTGGCCACGTCGCCCGCAGACGCCGTACGGATGGGGAGGATCCAGGCCGCGCAGGGTGCCGCGATCATCGATCTGGGCGCTGAGTCGAGCAACGCCAAGGCGGCCCGGGTCGGCGCGGACGCCCAGATCGCGACCCTCGTGCCCGCCATCGAGGGCCTGGCCGAGCACGCGATCGTCTCGGTCGAGACCTACGAGCCCCACGTCGTGAGGGCATGTCTGCAGGCCGGTGCCCAGATCTTGAACATGACCGGCCGCGAGCACGAGGACGAGATGCTCACCCTCGCCGCGGAGCACGACGCCGCCGTGGTGATGTGCTTCGGCGAGGTCGCCAATGTGCGGGAGGCCTCCGACACGCCCCCCGACGCCGACCCGATGCCGGTGCTGCTCGAGCACTTCGGCGTACGCCTCGAACGAGCCCGCTCGCTGGGTGTCGAGCGCGTGGTCATCGACCCGGGGATGGGCTTCCACTACGGCAACCTGCTCGACCCTCTGGGCCGGGCGCGCCACCAGACGCGAGTCCTCTCCCAGACCTTCCGGCTGCGGCCGCTCGGCGCGCCGGTCTGCAACGTCGTGCCCCACAGCTACGACATCTTCGGTGACGAGTTCCGCAAGGCCGAGGGTTTCTATGCCGTGCTGGCAGCCCTCGGCGGCTCCCACATGCTGCGCATCCACGAGGTGCCCCACCTGCGCGTGGTGCTGGCGGCCATGTCAGCACTCGAGGTCCGATGAGGGAGAAGACATGACCGAGGTGACTCGCGAGGACTGCGTCGCCCGCGACGCGAGCGATCCGCTGGCGAGCTTCCGCTCGGAGTTCGTGCTGCCCGAGGGCGTGATCTACCTCGACGGCAACTCCCTGGGCGTGCTGCCCGCCCGCACGGCGGCACATCTCGAGCACGTCGTCACCCAGGAGTGGGGACAGGGACTGATCCGCAGCTGGAACGACGCCGGCTGGTTCGACAAGCCGCGCACTCTCGGCGACAGGGTCGGCGGCCTGATCGGTGCCGGCCCGGGCCAGGTCGTGGTCTGCGACTCGACCTCGGTCAACGTGTTCAAGGCGTTGTCAGCCGCCCTCGGGCTGCGTCCCGGTCGCGACGTGGTGGTGGGCGATCGCGACAACTTCCCCACCGACCTCTACATGATGCAGGGCGCCACCGGCACGCTCGGCGGCTACGAGCACCGGCTCATCTGGGCCGACGGTCCCGAGCTCGCCGACGTGCTCGACGAACGCGTCGCTGCCGTCGTGCTCACCCATGTCGACTACCGCACCGGCCGGATGTACGACATGGCCGCCGTCACCGCGCAGGTGCAGGCTGCCGGGGCGCTGATGATCTGGGACCTGGCCCACAGCGTCGGTGCCCTGCCGGTCGACCTCGACGGGTGCGGGGTCGACCTCGCGATCGGCTGCACCTACAAGTACGTCAACGGCGGGCCCGGCGCGCCGGCGTTCATCTACGTCGCGAGCCGGCACCAGGACTCGGCCAGTCAGCCGCTGTCGGGCTGGCACGGTCACGCCGAACCGTTCGCGTTCACGCCCGACTACGCGCCCGCGCCCGGCATCACCCGCTTCCTCGTCGGCACGCCGCACCTGCTCAGCTATGCCGGCCTGGAGTCCAGCCTCGAGATCTGGGACCGGGTCGACCTCGCCTCGCTCAGGGCGAAGAGCCTCGCCCTGACCGACCTCTTCATCGAGCTCGTCGAGGCCCGCGTCGGTGAGCACGTCGAGGTCGTCACCCCCCGCGACCACGCCGTGCGCGGCAGCCAGGTCTCACTGCGGCACGAGGACGGCTACGCCCCGATGCAGGCGCTGATCGAGCGCGGCGTGATCGGCGACTTCCGGGCCCCCGACCTCATGCGCTTCGGCTTCACTCCGCTCTATGTCGGCTACGCCGATGTGTGGGACGCCGTCGACGTACTCACCGACATCCTCACGACCGAGGTCTGGCGCGAGCCGCGCTACGCCACCCGCCACGCGGTCACCTGACCCTGGTGGGGGGATATCCATGGGCGGGATGGCTCGAAATCTGGCCGGATCCCCGCCATCCCGCCCATGGAT
>NZ_JANPEO010000295.1:0-2773 GCF_031422975.1 Nocardioides sp.
GCTCTGGAATCTCGCGGTTGGACGACTCACCGGTAGGCTCACCTCCCGTGAGGTCCCTTGTCGTTGCCATTGATGGACCCTCCGGCTCCGGCAAGTCCAGCACGTCGCGCGGGGTCGCCGCGCGGCTCGGTCTGCGCTACCTCGACACCGGCGCCATGTTCCGCGCCGTCACCTGGTGGATGCTCGACCACGGCGTCGACGTGACGGATCCAGCAGCCATCGCCGCGCGCGCCGCGGAGCCCGTCATCGAGTCCGGCACCGACCCGCTCGACCCCACGATCCTTCTCGACGGCGAGGACGCCTCCGTCGCCATCCGCAGCGACGCGGTCAACGCGTCGGTGAGCCCCGTCAGTGCGGTGCCCGCCGTCCGCACCCGTCTGCTGGAGCTGCAGCGGGAGATCATCGGCGAGGGCGGGATCGTCGTGGAAGGTCGCGACATCGGCTCGGTCGTCGCCCCCGATGCGCCGGTCAAGCTTTTCCTCACCGCCGATCCGGAAGCCCGCGCCGTACGCCGCGCGGCCGAGGCCGGCGGTGACGTCGCCGCCACCCAGGAGTCCCTGCTGGCCCGCGACGAGATCGACTCCGGCCGCACCACGGCGCCGCTGACGATGGCCGACGGCGCAGTCCACATCGACACCACGCCGTACACCCTGGACGAGGTCATCTCGCAGGTCGTCGCGCTGGTGGAGGCGGTGACGGCCGCGTCGAGCGTGGGGAGTCAGGCGCGTGAGTGACCTGCCCCGGCCCAGCGATCACCATCCACGCCGGGCGATGCTGCGCACCATCCGACCCGTCGCCCGTGCCGGTGTCAGCGCCTACTGGGACCTGCACGTCCACGGCCTCGACCGTGTCCCGACGACGGGGCCGGTCATCTTCGCGTCCAACCACGTCGGCTGGCTCGACGGCCCGCTCCTCGCGATCCTCTCGCCGCGACCCGTGCATGCGCTGACCAAGCTTGAGATGTTCCACGGCAGGCTGGGCACGCTGCTCACCGGCGCCGGCCAGATCCCTCTCGACCGCTTCGGCGCCGACCCGAGTGCGATCAAGTCGTGCCTGCGCGTGTTGGCGGACGGCGGTGCGATCGGCATCTTCCCCGAAGGCACCCGCGGCGCGGGGGAGTTCGACGTCTTCCACCACGGCGTCACCTACCTCGCCCTCGTCTCCGGGGCCCCGGTGGTCCCGGTGAACCAGATCGGCACCCGCGAGCCGGGCGGCAGGACCAATTCGCTGCCCCCGCGCCGCGCCCGCATCGACGTGGCGTACGGCGAGACGTGGCACACCACACGCACCCCGTGGCCGCGCACCCGGGAACACACACTGGCCACCTCGACGTTGCTCTGGGAGCACCTGCGCGAGCAGCAGGCCAGCACTCTCGCCCAGCTCGGGCGTCGTCTCCCCGGACCTCTGCCGGCCGGGGACCGCGAGGTCGAACCCGACACCGGGTTCGTCGACCGCTCAGACAACGTGGCAGACACGCCACATCACCAGCCAGATCACCAGGCCGACACACCGGCCGACCAGCAGGGAGCATCATGACCGAGTACGACGACGAGCCCACAGGCCCCACCCCGGTGTTGGCCGTCGTAGGCCGCCCCAACGTCGGGAAGTCGACGCTGGTCAACCGGATCATCGGCCGCCGCGAGGCAGTCGTCGAGGACAAGCCCGGAGTCACCCGCGACCGCGTCTCCTACGACGCCCACTGGAACGGCCGCGCGTTCACCGTCGTCGACACCGGCGGCTGGGACCCCGACGCGCAGGGCCTCTTCGAACGGATCGCGCTGCAGGCCGAGGTCGCCGTCACCCTGGCCGACGCCGTGCTCTTCGTCGTCGACGCGACGGTCGGCATCACCGACTCGGACGAGGCGGTGGTCAAGATCCTGCGCAAGTCCGGCAAGCCCGTCGTGCTGGCCGCCAACAAGGTCGACGACCAGCGCACCGAGGCCGAGGCCGCCGGGCTCTGGAACCTGGGGCTCGGTGAGCCGTTCGCGGTCTCGGCGCTGCACGGTCGTGGCTCGGGCGACATGCTCGATGCGATCATGGCTGCCCTGCCCGAGGCCCCGCCGCAGTCCTTCGGCGAGGTCGGTGGCCCGCGGCGGATCGCGCTCGTCGGCAAGCCCAACGTCGGCAAGTCCTCCCTGCTCAACAAGCTCGCCGGCTCCGAGCGTGTCGTCGTCGACAACGTCGCCGGCACGACGGTCGACCCGGTCGACGAGCTCGTCGAGATGGGGGACCGCACCTGGCGCTTCATCGACACCGCGGGCATCCGCAAGCGCGTCAAGGAGGCCTCGGGTCACGAGTACTACGCCTCGCTGCGCACCTCGACCGCCATCGACCGCGCTGAGGTCGCCGTCCTCGTCCTCGACGCGGGCGAGACCGTCTCCGAGCAGGACATGCGGATCATCCAGACGATCCGCAACGCCGGCCGCGCCATGGTGATCGCCTTCAACAAGTGGGACCTCGTCGACGACGAGCGCCGCTACTACCTCGAGCGCGAGGTCGAGCGCGACCTCGTGCAGGTGCAGTGGGCGCCGCGGATCAACGTCACCGCCAAGACCGGCTGGCACGTCGACCGGCTGGTGCCGGCGCTCGACAAGGCCCTCGAGGGGTGGGAGACCCGTGTCGGGACGGGGGCGCTCAACACGTTCCTGGGCCGCCTCGTGGGGGAGCACCCGCACCCCGTGCGCAGCGGCAAGCAGCCCAAGATCCTGTTCGCGACCCAGCCCTCGACCGCACCGCCGACGTTCGTGCTGTTCACGAGCGGCAAGCTCGATGC
>NZ_JANPEO010000296.1:0-7297 GCF_031422975.1 Nocardioides sp.
CCCGCCTCGCGCAGATGCGGCCGCGGGTCAACAAGGTGGTCGACATCAGCCCGGCGATCCTCCTCGGCTACGGCATTCCGGGGCTGCAGAAGATCGGCCTGTGGAAGCGGTCCAAGGACAACGCCTTCGAGCTCGACGCGCTGATCTACGCCGAGATCCGGGAGCGTCGCGCGGCGTCGGACCTGGCCTCGCGCCCCGACGTGCTCTCCCGGCTGATCCGCGTCGGCACCGAGGGCGACTCCACTGCGGGCGAGGACCGCCTCACCGACGAGGAGTTGCGTGACCAGCTGGTCACGCTGCTGCTCGCCGGCCACGAGACCACCGCGACCGCGCTGGCCTGGGCGCTCTACGAGCTCGGTCGCTCGCCCCAGCTGCTCGCCCGCTCCCGGGAGGCGGCGCTCGGGGGCGACGACGACTGGCTCGAGGCGGTGCTCAAGGAATCGATGCGCCTGCACCCGGTGATCCCGATGGTGGTGCGGACCCTGATGAAGCCAGCGAGCATCGGGGGCTACGACCTGCCCGCCGGCACCACGGTCGGACCGTCGATCATCATCGCCCACTCGCGGCCCGACAACCACGAGGCGCCGGCCGAGTTCCGGCCCAAGCGGTTCGTCGAGGGGCAGCCGGCGCCCAACACGTGGATCCCGTTCGGCGGCGGCGTACGCCGTTGCATCGGGGCCGGCTTCTCGCTGATGGAGGGCGTCGTCGTGCTCCGCGAGGTGCTCTCGCGCTATGCCGTGGAGTCGATGGGCGAGGACCGCCCCAAGGTCCGCAACATCACCAGCGTGCCGCGCGAGGGCGCGACGATCCGCGTCACTCGCTGAGGGCGTCGCGGACCTGCGACTCGGTGAGCCCGTAGTCCGCCAGGTCATACGCGTGCCTCGGAGCGCGTACGCCGCTGCGCGAGCGCTCGAGCTCCGCGGACACCGCTTCGGCGACGGCGTCGCTCCAGTCGAACCCTGCTGCGGCGTACACCCCATGCACCGCCGAGACCGGGTCGCCGACCAGGTCGTCGTACGCCACGTCGATCACGTGCTGCGAGTGCGGACTCGAGCGGAACGCCGCCTGCTCGCGGACGAGCAGGTCGAGCTGGGTGCGGCCGATGGTGTCGCCGACGAAGACGTCGGAGCATCCGCGCGTCGAGGCGGCGGCGAGCGAGCACATCGAGGCCGTACAGGCGACGACGTCGCGGTGGGTGACCACGATGACGGCGTCGGGGTAGACCGTCCTGATCGCGTCGAGCGCGACCAGGTGGCTCGGGTTCTTCAGGATCCAGCGCTGGTCGGCGTCGCCCAGGCCGATCAGCTGGAGCAGTGCGCGGTGGCGCTCATAGGCCGGCATCCAGTCCTGCCCTCGGAGCCACTCCGAGTAGCCCGGTGTGTAGCCCTGCGTCTCGAACGCGACCGAGCGACCGGTGTGCTGGAGCAGCCGCCAGCACTCCTCGTGCGACGCGGCGTCGGAGTAGTGCAGCCCGGCGAGCTCGGGATTGGCGTCGTGGAAGGCGGCGTACCCGCCCTGCATGGCGCTGAAGACCGGGTCGTCGACCCAGGTGTCGCGCGGCGGCCGTGGTTGGGGCAGGTCGGCGAGCCACTGCTCGAGTCCCTGGTGGCCGGGGTCCGCGGTCAGGAGGCGTTGCAGCACCGTCGTACCGGATCTCGGGAGACCCATGATGAAGACCGGCTTCTCGATGGCGACGTCTGTGGAAGCGGGATGGGCGAGGAAGCCCTGCCGCGCCATCAGCTTGGCGACGAGCAGGCCCTTCACCATGCCGCGCATGCGGTAGTTGCCGATGCCGGTCAGACCCGACGCCGACGCGTAGTCCTCGAGCAGGACGGTGAGCCCCTCCTCGTGGCCGTGGTCACCGAAGTCGGTGAGGCCGGTGCTTCGCACCGCGGCCGCGGTGATGTCCTCGAGGGAGCCGACGTCATCGCGGACCCGCGCACTCACGAGTGGAACTCGCCGCAGTCGATGTTCAGCGTCTGCCCGGTCACCGCGCTCGCCAGGTCGCTCGCGAGAAAGAGCGCCGCGCGCGCGACCTCGTCGGGCGTCGCGAGCCGCTTCAGGTCCGTGGGCGCGGCCTTCTCGGCGTACACCTCCTCGTGCGTCCGGTCGCTCTCGCTCGCGATCCAGTCGAAGTAGGCCTTGTTCACGTCCTCGTAGATGTAGGACGGCGCGACCGAGTTGACCCGGATGCCGCGCGGCCCGAGCTCGGTGGCCAGGCTGGAGCTCAGGTGCTGGAGCCCGCCCTTGGACAGCTTGTAGCCGCTGTACTCCGGCTGCGAGCTGTAGACCACACACGAGCTGATGTTGATGATCGAGCCGCCCGACGCCGCGAGGGCGTCCGCGAACAGCGCGCTCAGCCGCAGCGGCGCGAAGACGTTGGTCTCCTGCGCGGTCCGCAGCGCGTCGAGATCCAGGGTGGTGAGCGGGTCCATCGGCGGGATCGCGAACGCGTTGTTGATCAGGCAGTCGACGCGGCCGAACTCGCTCATCGCGCTCTCGACCAGGGCGGCGCGCTGCTCCTCGTCGGTGATGTCGGTGGGTACGACGAGCGCGCGGCGCCCGAGGCCACGCACGACCGCGGCCATCTTCTGCAGTCGCTTCTCGGTGCGACTCACGAGCACGAGATCGGCGCCGAGCCTGGCGGCCTCCTCGCCGAGAGAGCGCCCCAGCCCCGGGCCTACGCCCGAGAGCACGATCACCTTGTCAGCAAGGATTGGCGGTTGAGCGGCCTCGATACCCATGGGCGTCACACTAGAACCTGTTCCAGTTCCGCGTCGAGCGTTGCTCGGAGACCCCCTTCCCGCGCCCGTGCTCGCAGGCAGGCAGACGAATGCCGCGCCCGTCGCAAGGCCGCGATGAAACTCCACGCCTCTGCGTGGAGTGCCCGGCTCCAAGGCCGGCCGAGAGGTGAATCTCCGCGCACACGCGTGGAGCTTCAGATCACGCCGTCGGTGTCGGCCGCGACGAGCATCACGAGGCCCAGCACGGTCCACAGCAGCAGCGCCCCAGCCCTGCGACGTACGCCGCACTCACAGCGCCGAAGCCCAGGCGGGACCAGCGTTCACTCACGAGATCATTCTGCGCGCCACCCCGGTCTGGCGGGCCTCGATCCGCGCGGCGCGGTCGGACGGCGTCACCCGCTGGAAATCCAGTGACCCCAGAGTCGCGAGCGAGGAGAACGGCACGACCGACACCCGGGGCCCGCCGGGAGGCTGGTCCGTCCGCTGCCAGCGCAGCATCATCACGCCGGCGGCATGTCCGGTGGTCTCCAGCCAGTTCGCGATCCCGGGGTCGCGCTCGCTGATGACGTAGCGCAGGATTCCATCCTGGTCGACGTGCGACTGCGCCCGCGTCAGCGACGTCTGGTGGTGCTCGTAGTCGGTCGAGACATACCACTTCGACCCGACCTGGATGGCCTGGTACGGCGCATCGCTCGCCGGCACCTCGACGAGCATCGCCTCGTCGTCGGCGAGCGCGTAGTGCCCGATCGAGGAGAACTGCGTCGTCAGCCCGCCCGGCGTCGGGGCGGGTCTGGTCAGGGTGTTGACCGGCTCCTGGTAGGTGAACCACTCGGGGAACGCGAACCACGTCGTGATCCGGCCGGTGAGCAGCTTCGCGGCGACGCCCCACCTCTTGTCGATGCGCTCCACCGAGGCCGGCGACCGCGGCACCCCTGCCGTGTCGAGCCGCTGGATCCGCAGCGTCCCGCGCGTCTCGCGGTTCCAGTCGGAGTAGACCTCGCGCACGATCAGGGTCGAGCCCTTGCGCAGTCCGAGCTCGGGTCCGAAGCGCCACTCGAAGGTCCCGTTAGCGGCAATGTCGAGCGACCGGTCGTCGAAGGCCGCGAGGGTCTCGGGGGCCCCGGAGGAGGAGTAGGTCCCGGCCATGACCTGGAAGGACAGGTCGGCCGTCGTGCCGCGGCACCCGGAGACGGCGTACGACGCACCCTCGGCGAGGTGGGCGTTGAAGTAGATCGCGTCCGGGTTGTCCAGCCCCTGGCGGGCGTACTGGTGCGTCGGGTTGATCAGCACGGGGTGCTCGAGGTCGTAGTCGAACGCCATCTGGATCGCCGATCTGATCGAGCCGGCGAGGTAGTCGAGCCCCTCGGCCAGCTCCTGCTCGGTGATCTCGAAGGGCGGGTTGCGAATCAGCTGCTCGGCCTCGGCGATCGCGTCCCGGAACGCCGCGAGACTCATCCGGATACCTTCGCGATGACCGACTCGGCGTACCTCTCCAGATGCTCGAGCTTCTTCGCCAGCGGCTCGGGGTCCGGCCCGACGACGTAGGGCACCCGGAAGCCGACGATGCAGTCGGTGACCCCGCGGTCCTCGAGCCGCTTCACGCCATCGGGGTCGTAGGCGTCGTAGGAGATCACGTGCACCTCGAAGTCGTCGCGCGTGTCCCCTTCCTCGGCCCGGATCTCGGCCAGGCGCATCAGCAGCCGGTCGAGCTCCTGCCCGTCGCCGCCGGCGTGCATCCAGCCGTCGCCCTTGCGGACGGCGCGTCGTAGCGCCGCGTCGCTGTGGCCACCGACCAGCAGCGGGATCGGCGCGCTCGGTGCGGGACTCTGCTTGAGCTCGGGGAACGAGTAGAACTCACCGTCGTAGCCGAAGAACTCGCCGGTCGTGAGTCCTCGCAGGATGTCCATGCACTCGTCCATCCGCTTGCCGCGACGCTCCCACGGCACGCCGAGCGTCGCGAAGTCCTCGGGCCACGGGGAGAGCCCGACACCGAGGCCGAGGCGGTTGTCGGAGAGGAAGGCGAGCGAGGAGGCCTGCTTGGCGACGAGCACGGGCGGCCGCACGGGCAGCTTGAGCACGAAGGGCGTGAGGCGCAGGGTCGAGGTCACCGCGAAGAGGTGCGCGCAGAGGATCATCGTCTCGATGAACTCCTTGTCCTCGAGGAACTCCCGGTCGCCGGTCTCGGTGTAGGGATAGCTCGAGTCCGATGCGCGGGGATAGATCAGGGAGTCGGCGACCGTCATCGAGGTGTAGCCCGCCTCCTCGACGGCCCGGGCGAGGGGCTCGTAGAACCTCGCCCGGGTCATCGCTTCGGCGTACGTGAATCGCATGTCGTCCACACTAGAACGTGTTCTAGAGTCTGGCCATGGACCTGCGGGAACTCAGTGGCCGGCGGGGATCGCCGACCTCGTCACCCGCGACGCTCAGCTCACCACGCGGTAGCGGGCCAGCATCCCCGCTGCAATGTGGTCGTTCACGTGGCAGTGGAACAGCCACGTCCCGGGAGCGTCCGGCACCATGTCGGAGACCATCATCATGCCGGGCAGCAGCTGGATCATGTCCGAGCGCATCCCGTTGCTGGTCTCGGTGTTGCCGTGCCAGTGCGGGGTGTGCAGGTCGACCTCGGTGCCGAGGCTGAAGGTGTACCAACGCACTCGTTGCCCGACCTTCATGGTCGGCACCGGCCCGTTGCCGTAGACGTAGCCGTTGATCGAGTGCATCAGGTTGCTCTCCTCGAACGCCTCCTGGTCACTGGTGGCGACCTGGTTCGGCGACAGCGCCAACTCTGCGAGGTTGCGGTCCAGGTGCATGCTCGCGTTCTCGTTGTCCACCGTGTAGAAGGAGAAGATCTCCCGGTCCACGTCGGCAGGGGTCGCGGACGCGACGTCCGCCCTGGCGCGCGCCGTGATCACCATCGGGCCGATGAGTCCGGCGTTGGTGTCGGCGATCTCGTCGGTGTGCGAGTGGTACATCCACATCACCGAGGAGCCGTCCATCGGCCCCGGACCGGAACGCTCTGGCACCGTCCAGTTGTAGACGTAGGTGGCACCCGGCGCAACGGCGTCGTCGGCCTTGTTCGCGCCGCTCGTCCCGTCGTCGTACGGCGCTCCCTCACCGGCCTTGTCGTACAAGACACCGTGCGGGTGGATGGACGCGGGATAGGAGGTGTTGTTCTTGAACACCACCTTGACCGTGTCGCCGACCACGGCGCGGATGACCGGCCCCATCATGCCGAGCGTGTCGTCGCACGGCTTGACTCCTGCCGGGCAGGTCGTCGGGACGGCGACCCGCTTGCTGAAGCTGGCGTCCGTGTAGCCCCGGTAGAGCGACTTGCGGTAGACGTGCCCGATCCGGGTCGGACCGTTCTCGACGAAGACCTGCTCATCGGGGTTCCAGGCCCGGCCCGCGATGTCGTTGCGGTCGTGGGGGGCGTAGTCCCACAGCACCTCCTCGGCCGCGATGTAGTAGGTGCGCTGCTGACCCGTCGTGCCCGCCGCCAGTGCGGGCGCCTGTTGCTGTGCCGGTGCAGACGTCGCGACGACGCGCCCGGAGAGGAGAAGTACCAACAGGACCCCCCCCAGTAGTGCCTTGCGCATGGCTACCCTTCCCGGGCAACGCCGTCGCTACCCTCCGGGGCTCACAGTGGGGGCCGCGACGTTGTAAGTACCTTGTGGCCGACCGATCCCGTCAGGAAGCGATCATCGGGCCGTCATCTGGCCGTCATCAAGGGCTGGGGAAACGGCGTCGCGGACGCTAGAACGGGTTCTAGAGTCGGGTCATGGACCTGCAGGAACTCAGCGACCGCCAGGAGATCACCGACCTCATCACCCGCTACACGCGCGCGGTCGACACCCGGTCCTTCGGCGACCTGTCCCACGTCTTCACCGACGACGCGGTGCTCGACTACTCGAGCGTCGGCGGCCCCAAGGACACCCTCGACGTCGTGGTGCCCTGGATCGAGAAGGGGCTGGCGGGCTTCGACCGGTTCCAGCACCTGCTCGGCCAGGTCTCGATCGTCCTCGGGGGCGACACCGCCACCGCGACGGCCTACTTCACCAACCCCATGGTGAGCATCAACCACGACGGCGAGGAGTCGCTGTGGGAGGTGGGTGGCTACTACCACCACGACCTCGTGCGTACGCCGCACGGCTGGCGCTCGCGCGGCATCGTCGACGACCTGGTGTGGACCCGCGGCAACTGATCAGGGTTGGGTTCTCGAAGCGTCGTCAGTGACAATGGCCGACGGAACGCTGATCGCCAGTGACCCAGCGACGAGGAGAGTGCACGTGGCCGACACCGAGGACCGCCCCGTCCTGACCGGACTGGTCGCCCTGGTCGCCGTCGCCGCGGTGATCGGCATCATCGGCGGCCTCGGCGCTCTGGTGGGCAGCAAGATGCTGGGGCTCGACGGCGACGCGGCGGCCTCGTCGCAGGACAGCGCCACGAGTGATGCGTCCCTCTACCTGCCCGAGCCCACGATCACCTCCGAGACCGTGGTGCCCGAGACGGAGGCGTCGCCGACCGTCGTGCCGGTCGATCCGTCCAGCACGGCC
>NZ_JANPEO010000297.1:0-10692 GCF_031422975.1 Nocardioides sp.
CGAACAGGTGCAGGCTGCGCAGGGAGTAGCGCAGCTCGTCGCGGTTGCGGAACCGCGCCTGCCCGGCAGCCTCCTGGCGGGCATCGGCGCCGTCGCGGGCCGCCCTGGCAGCGCTCCACTCGGGGTCGTCGCCGTCGACCCAGGTGTAGACGACGTCGATCGGGAACGCCACGTCGAACGGGGTCGGCGCCGCCATCAGCTCCAGAGTTGGCACCCGGACGCCTACGACCGAGACCTCGGTCGTCGCGGTCCCGGGCGGGACGGACTGGGTCCACCGGTTGGGACGCGGCGCCACCAGGGTGCCGTCGGGCAGCCGGTCCCAGAACTCGATCTCGACGCCGGCGTCCTCGCCGAGGAACGAGCGCCGGCCCTCGCTGCGGGGCCAGGGCTCGAGCACGATCCGGTTGGGTGCCGCGTTGTGGAGCACCGCGACGAGGTCGCGTGCGGGCAGGCGGCGTACGGGCCAACCGCGATCGCCGGGGTCCAGCAACGAGAAGTGGTCGGGCACCTCGGCGAGCGCGGCCAGGACCGCGGCCCGGTGGGCTGCTGGGACGACGACAGTCGGCGCCGGACGGTCGTGCGTCGGGATGACGAACCACCCGGGACCGGCGCTGTCGGCGGCGGTGATCGCCAGCCGGAGCGCCTCGCCACGGGCCTCGAGCGGGGTGATGGCCCGTTCGGGGATCGGCATCCCCTCCCGGGTGAACGGCACGATATCCATGGGAGGGATGGCTCGCCCTCCCGGCGTGTCGCGAGCCATCCCGCCCATGGATATCCGGGTGAAGAGGGCCTCCCACTCCGCGGCGATGGTGTCGGCGTCGTAGCGACGGGAGGCGGCCAGCGCTCCTTCCCCCAGCCGGGTCAACAGCGACGCATCGGAAGCGACCTCGTGCAGCGCGGCAGCCAGTCCGGCCTTGGCCCCCGCGCCGACGAGGAGCCCGCTGACGCCGTGCTCGACCAGCTCGCGCGGCCCGGACGGGCAGTCGTAGCTCACGACCGGGACACCTGCCGACATCGCCTCCTGGGCGACGAGCGGGAAGCCCTCGGTCTTCGAGGAGAGCGCGCAGATGGCGGCGTCGGCCCACTCGGGGGCCATGTCGCTCACCGCACCGGGGAGCTCGATCCGGTCGGCGAGCCCGACCTTCGCGGCGTGCGCGATCAGCTCTGCTCGCAGCGGCCCGTCGCCCAGGATGCGCAGCCGCCAGCCCGGAAGCGCGTCGGCGACCTCCCCGAACGCCCGCACCAGGTGGATGAACTGCTTCTCCGGCACGATCCGGCCGGCCGTGACGATCGTCTTCGACGTCAGCTCCGAACGCGGCTGTGGGGCAACGGGCAGCGGGTTGGGCATCACGACGAGCTCCGGCGCCGCGGCTCCGAGCTCGGCACCGAGCCAGGCCGCCGTCGACTGCGTGAGCAGGGCGACCGCGGCCACCCGCGGCGCGAAGGCGAGCAGCGGCTCCATGCCGCCGACGCGGTCGGCCGAGGACCGGTGCTCCTGGTGGAGCACCGCCGTGTCGGCAGGCAGGAGCTGGACGGCTGCGGCCATCAGGGCCGGGGTGACGGTGACGACGAGATCCACGTCGAGGTCGGCCAGGGCGGCCATCGCGTCGTCGGTCAGCGCGGAGAACTGACTGTCCCAGCGGGTCGGCACCAGCCGCGAGGGCCGCTTCGCGCGCGGGTCGTCTCCCCGCGCGTCGGCGAGGTGGTCCACGCCGACCGCGGGGTCGATCCAATAGTGCGGCGCATCTGCGGTGCGCATGACGGAGATGAGTCGTACGTCGATGTTGCCGCGACGGGCGAGGGCGTTGGCCTGCGTGATCGTCGACCTCGACGTACCGCCCATGCCGTCCACGTTGAACACGAGGAACGCCACCGACAGGCGAGTCGAGCGGCGCAGGCGCTGGGCGAGCTTCACGCCGCAACCCTAGGGCTCAGAATCCGGTCACGCCTTCGCCGCCGCCGGCCTGCTCGTCGAAGTTCTCCTGCTCGAGCAGGTGCAGCACGGGCACCCCGAGCTTGCGCCGGGCGCGCGAGGTCCAGTCGACGTGGAAGAACTCGGCCACGAGGTGGGGGCGGGTCAGCACGATCACCTCGCGTGCGTCGACCTCGCTCACCTTGGCGACGAGAGCGTCGACGGGGGGTTCGGACGTCACGGCGCCGCTGACCTTGCCGCCGGCTGCCTCGATGGCCTTCAGAGTCTTGGCGAGATCGGTCGAGGAGCGCTCGCGGCACTCCTCGCGGACGGCATCGAGATCGGCCTCGCTCATCACCATGGCCGGGGCCGCCATCACGTCGCCGGCGCCGAGCGTGCCCAGCGAGGCCTCGATCCGCGCCGCCGCGTCCTCCAGGGGGAGGAGCACGTGGTAGATGACGGGGTCCTTGATGTCGCTGTGCAGCGATCGCACCTGCCTCGCGTCGCCCACGGACAGGGCCGCCTCGACGAGCAGGACGACGTCGTAGGTGCCGACGCCGTCGAAGATGTTGTCACTCATGGTGCATCGCCCCTTGTGTGGTTGTCGGATCCGCTCAGGACTCTAGCGAGGTCATAGCTGACCGGTTCCTCCAGTTGCTCGTAGCCGCACGACTCGGGGTCGCGGTCCTCGCGCCAGCGCTTGAACTGCGCGGTATGGCGGAAGCGTCGGCCCTCCATGTGGTCGTACTTCACCTCGAGCACCCGCTCGGGGCGCAACGGCGTGAAGGCGAGGTCCTTGCCGGCGCTCCAGCGGCTCTGGGTGCCGGGGACGCGGTCGGGGTTGGCGGTCAGGAACTCGCTCCACCTGCCCCACGGGTGGTCGCCGATCGGGCACACGAGCGGCTGCAGCTCCTCGATCAGCTCCGCGCGCCGGGCCGCGGTGAAGCTCGCGCTCACGCCGATGTGCTGCAGCTCGCCATCGGCGTACAACCCGAGCAGGAGGCTGCCCAGGAGCGGCCGCTCGGGGGTCGACGTCTTGTGCTCGCGATAGCCGGCCACGACCACGTCGGCGGTGCGCTCGTGCTTGATCTTCAACATGGTGCGCGCATTGGGCTCGTACGCCGCAGCGAGCGGCTTCGCCATGACGCCGTCGAGCCCAGCGCCCTCGAAGTCGGCGAACCACTGTTCGGCCTCGGCGGGGTCCAAGGTGGTCCGCGTCAGGAAGCAGGGACCCGCGAGCCCGCCGAGCGCCGTGGTCATCTTTGCCCGGCGCTCGGTGAAGGGCTTGTCGAGGTAGGTCTCGTCGCCCAGCGCGAGCAGGTCGAAGGCGACGAAGCCGGCCGGGGTCTTCTCCGCGAGCATGTCGACGCGGCTCTTGGCCGGGTGGATCCGCTCCTGCAGGACCTCGAACTCCAGGCGGTCCCCGATCGCGACGAAGAGCTCGCCGTCGAGCACGATCCGCTCCGGGAGCTGCTCCCTGATCGCGGCCACGACCTCGGGGAAGTAGCGCGTGAGCGGCTTGGTGTTGCGGCTGGTCAGCTCGACGTCGTCGCCGTCCTTGAAGACCAGGCAACGGAAGCCGTCCCACTTCGGCTCGAAGGAGTAGTCGCCCTGCTGCGGCACGCCCTTGACGGCCTTGGCGAGCATGGGCTGGACAGGCGGCATCACAGGCAGGTCCACACGGTTGAGCCTAGCCCTGAGCGTGGCCTTAGGCTTGGCCGCACATTCCCCGATTGGTCTGCCGGCAGGGCCCGCCTGACTTTGAATCAGGATTAGCGACGTAGGTTCGACTCCTACTCGGGGAGCAAGTTGTTTGCAGGTCAGCGCGGTGTGGTCGTCGAGGCAGATCTGCAACAGAGGTCTAGCGGGCTGCATGCGTGCCACCGTTTCGTTCAAGACCTGTGGGGGAACCGCACGCACCGCGGCTATGAGCGCGCACCGCATGAGCGGACGTCCCGGGGCGGCGATAAACTCGCCCGGCCGTTCACCGATGATGGACCCTGTGGAGCACCAGCAGACCCCGCAGTCGGCCGAGGGTGGGGCGAAGGTCATCACGCTCTGCGGCTCGACCAAGTTTGAGGCCGAGTTCGCGGAGGTCAACCAGTGGCTCACGATGGATGGTTGCGTCGTGATCAGCCTCGGAATGTTCAGCCTCCCCGACCTGCCGGGCTACGACTGGACAGCCGACAGTTCGGACCTGAAGGGGCGGCTCGGCGACGTGCACTTGCAGAAGATTCGCATGGCTGACGAGGTGTACATCGTGGATCCGGGTGGCTATGTAGGTGAGTCAACCCGACGGGAGATTGCCTACGCGGAGTCCCTCGGCAAGCCGGTTCGGTATCTGAGTCGCGAGCGTGACTACCTCAAGTAGCACTGAGACCTATGACTCAGTCGGAGTAGACGTCGAAGGCGCGATCGGATGGGCGCGTACTCGAGCCGGTGAGCCGACTCCTTCGGGGTCGGGTGCGCCCGGCTGCGGGCCTTCGGTTGCGGTGGCAACGAATCCCTGTACGGCTTCAGGGGTCGTGACCTTCTCGATGGCTGTCCCGGGCGCGACCTCCTCAACGGCTCGCCGAGACGCGACCGGTGCGTGAACGGCGAGAAGCTCACCAGTGCGAGGTACGGCGGTGAGGCCTCGACAGCGCGGAAACGGCGAGCCTCTGCCCGGGCCGCGTGTCAGGGTGAGGCGCGTGCCCCTGACGACGTACGACGACATGCTGGCCCGCGTGCGGATGTTGATGGCCGGGTCGGCGAGACCGCCCGTGGTCGCCATCGCCGGCCATGGTGGTGCGGGTAAGACCACGCTGGCGAGGCGTCTCGCAGCCGACCTCGGGGTTCACGAGGACCAGTTGGTGGGCACGGACGGTCTGTATGCCAGGACCGACACGGCGCAGGCGCCGATGTGGGAGCTCCACGACTGGGCAGCGCTCACCGGCCTGCTGAGCCAGGTTCGCAGTGAACCGACGCCACGGCGCCTGAGCTATCGCTATCGGTGGTACGACGGCCAGGAGGGTGACGTCGACGAGCCGATGCCACCGGCGGTGATCGTCGAGGGCATCCGCGTGATCCGCCCGGAGACGTTGCCCCTCTTCGACCTCGCGGTGTGGATCGACCTGGACCCGACGATCGCGGCTGAGCGGGCGAAGGCGCGCAACGTCGCGCAGGGCGACTCGGCGGCCGAGCTCGAGCTCTGGGACACCAAGTGGGTGCCGGAGGGCGTGGAATACCAGCGGCTGGTCCGCCCCGAGGCGTTGGCGCATGTCATCGTGCGCGCGGGCGGCGTCGCCGACTGAGTCCGGTGGCCGCTCGCGTAGACGCGCGGACATTGGTCGCCCGGCGACGCGCACGTCACGCTCAGCGGTGGCGGGTGTTCAGACCATGGTCCGCGCGTCTACGCGACCCGGGGGAGAAGGGCGGTCACTCGTCGCCCGTCAGCACGAAGGACCGGAGCCGGTCGCCGGCGAACCAGACGCCGCCGACGGTCACGGCCAGGGACGCCAGCAACGCCCAGGTCAGGTTCACCGGGCTGTCCAGCGACGACGAGACCGAGTGCCCGATCTGGATCCCCCACTGCGCGACGCTGAGCCAGGCGACGCCGCTGAGGAAGCCACCGGCGAGACCCTCCCAGATCAGCACGAAGATCAGGCCGGCCACGACGGCGTGCCGGGTGAAGGCGGAGAGGGCGAGGAAGAGGGCCGAGTAGGTCGTCCCGGCCGCGAGCGCCGCCACCAGCCAGCCCACCGACTGCGAGCCACCGCCGGCGACGAGGCTGGCGATGAAGACGCCCAGCGAGCCGACGACCAGCGTCGCCGACCAGGCGACCAGCCACTTCGAGATCGCGATCGCGTGCCGGCTGACCGGCTTGGACAACAGGTAGACGATCGAGCCGTCGTCGACTTCGGGCCCGAGCACGGACGACGCCGCCAGGACCGCGACGAGCGGCAGCACGAGCGGGTAGCCGAGGAAGCTGATCATCGGCCAGGCCGCGTCGGGGTCCGACGACAGCGTGCGGATCAGCGCAGTCAGCCCGATCAGGGCCAGGGGCAGAGCGAGCAGCAGCCAGATCCGCCGCCGTCCGAGCAGTGCCTGGAGCGCGAGCCTGATGATGGTCCCGTTCATGACGACACCTTCATCGGTCCACCAGATACGCGAAGACGCTCTCCAGCGACTCGTCGCTGGGGGAGAGCTCGAACAGGGTCAGGTCGTGGCTGCGCGTCAGCGTCGGCAGCTCCGAGGCGAAGGTCCCCAGGTCGCTGACCTGCACGTCCAGGCCGCCCTGGGGGCGCAGGCTGACGGACCGGACGGCGGGCCGCGCGATGAGTACGGCGGCGAGCGCGCGATCGTCGCTGGAGGTGATCGAGTAGCGGACCGGCCGATCGGTCATCAGCCGGCGGATGGCTCCGAAGTCGCCCGAGGCCGCGTGCCGACCGGAGACGACCACCTCGATGTGGCGAGCGAGCCGCTCGACCTCCTCGAGGATGTGCGAGCTGAAGAGCACGGTGCGGCCGTCGTCGCCGAGCTGGTGCAGCAGCTCCATCAGGTGCATGCGTTGGCGCGGGTCGACGCCGTTGAAGGGTTCGTCGAGCAGCAGCACGGTCGGGTCGTGCACCAGGGCGGCGGCGATCTTGATCCGCTGCCGCATGCCCTTGGAGTAGGTGTCGATCCGCCGGGCAGCAGGCTCGACCATGTCGACGACGCCGAGGATCCGATCGGTCGCAGCAGCCGCGTCCGGCAACCGGTGCAGGTCGGCGTTGGCGCGCACGAACTGTCGCCCGGTGAGGTAGCCGAAGCTCAGCTCGCGCTCCGGCACCAGTCCGATCTGGCGATAGATGTCGGTACGGCGCCAGACCGGCTCGCCGTCGATCGTGACCGTCCCGGAGGACGGCGGTAGGAAGCCCGCCATCATCGCAAGCAGCGTCGTCTTGCCGGCGCCGTTCGGTCCGAGCAGGCCTGTCACGCCGGGGCCGATGGTCATGGTCACGTCGTTGACCGCCACCACGTTGCCGAACCAGCGCGAGACCTTGTCCAGGACGAGCGCGCTCACTTCGACCCCACCTTCACGAAGCGGCGCACGAGCAGCGCCAGACAGACCGCCCAGATGACAACCGCGGTCGCGAGGTAGGCGATCGGCCACGCGCCGGTCAGCGCGATCGTGGCACGGCCCCCGGCTTCCCACGCCTCGGCGAGCCCGTTGTGCAGGGTCCACGGCGAGAACAGCCCGGCGACCTCACCGACGGTCTCGATGCCTTCGAAGTCGGCGATCCCCTGGACGATCAGCACCACGCCGGACACCACGATCAGCACCACGATCGAGGCCACCACGGCGAAGCCGCGGCGCAGTGCCCAGGCGGAGATGAGGCCGGTGATGCCGGCGAGCACCGCGGCCAGCAGCACCTGCAACGCCACCGACCGGAGGAAGACCGGTGTCTCGGCACCGGTGTCGAGGCCGGCCAGCAGGCCGCCGAGGTACAGGATGATTGTCGGTGTCAGCGTGAAGACGAGGATCGCCGTGGCCAGCGACGCCCAGCGCGTCAGCGCGAACAACGTCGAGGACAGCGGACGGGCGAGGTAGAGCACGATCGAGCGGTGCCGCAGGTCGCGGGAGAAGAGCACCGGCGCCTGCGCAGCCGCGAAGAGGGTCACCAGCATCTGGATCTGGCTGAGGTAGGCGGCGTACGACACCGGCAGGCTTTCCAGCCCGATCATGGTGACGACGCCGACCACGATCACCGCGGGCAGCACGCCCAGACCGAGCAGCAAGAACGGCAGCACCTTCGACCGGCCGGACCGGCCGAGGCCGAACGCGTGCCGGACGCCGGTGGCGTAGAGGCTCAGGACCAGCGCCCGAGTGCCCTCCCGGGGGCCGTCGTAGCCGCGGTAGCCGATGTCATGGATGACGCCGGTGACCTCAAGCGGACGATCAGACACGGGCTGCACCTTCGGTCAGGAAGACGTCTTCCAGGTGGGCCTGGTCGGGCTGGATCCGCACCAGCCCGAGGCCGAGATCAGCGGCGGCGTCGCGCACGAGATCGTGTACGGCGAGGTGCGCGGGTGGCGGATCGATGGCGACCAGCGATCCGCGTGGGCGACACGACAACCCGGCCCTCGCGAGCGACTCCCCGAGCCGGTCTCGCTCCGCGTCGCCGCCGAGCACCTCGACCAGCAGCCCACCGGTCCGCTGGGTGAAGTCGGCCGTGGCCGAGGAGCGCAGGAGACGGCCACCGTCCAGGACGATCACGTGGTCGCTGACCTTCTCCAGCTCGCCGAGCAGGTGCGAGGTGACCAGGACGGCGATGCCGAAGTCGCGGCCGATCCGCTGCACGAGGTGGAGCATGTCCACGCGGGCGGCCGGATCGAGGCCGTTGGTGGGTTCGTCGAGGAAGACCAGCCGGGGGTCGTGAACGAGCGCCTGCGCGAGCTTGGCACGCTGCTTCATGCCGGTGGAGTAGCCACCCATCTGCCGATAGCGCTCCTCGTCGAGGCCGACGTGGCGCAGGATGTCGGCTGCCCGCTCGCGGGCGACGGTCGCCGGCAGACCGGACATCCGCCCCATGTGCACGACGAAGTCGCTGGCGCTCACGTCGGGGGGCAGGCACTCGTGCTCGGGCATGTACCCGACCAGTTGGCGGATCTCCGCGCTCTGGGTCGTGATGTCGTGGCCGAGGACCGTCGCCTGCCCGCTCGTCGGCTCCAGGAGGCCGAGCAGGATCTTGATCAGGGTCGACTTGCCGGCGCCGTTGGCTCCGACGAGTCCCGTTACGCCCGCGCCGACGGTGATGTTCAGCGCGGTCAGCGCCTCGATCTCGCCGAAGCGCATGGTCAGCGCACTGGTCTCGATCACCCGACCCTCGCTCGCCATCACCTCCGCCACGCTAGCGGCCGTGCCGGCGATCGCCCATCGGGGATGCCCCCGAGTCGACACCTGACACACTGCGGACATGGACAACCTCACCGTGATCGTGCTCGCCGCCGGCGGCGGCACCCGCATGAAGTCCAAGACCATGAAGGTGCTGCACCCGATCGGCGGACGCTCGATGATCGGGCACGTGCTGAACGCCGTGCAGGCGATCGAGCCGCAGCGGATAGTGGCCGTGATCGGCCACCAGCGCGAGCAGGTCGGGCCGCACATCCAGGCCCTCGTGCCCGATGTCGTGCTCGCCGTACAGGAGACGCAGGAGGGGACCGGGCACGCCGTCCGGGTCGCGATCGAGGCGGCGGGTACGACGACCGGCACCGTGATCGTGGCGGCGGGGGACACGCCCCTGCTGCGCGGGGAGTCACTGCGGGAGTTCGCCGCGGAGCACGAGGCGGCACAGCGCGCCGTCAGCATCCTCTCCGGCATCGTCGCCAACCCCTTCGGCTACGGCCGGATCATCCGCAACACCGAGGGTGACGTCGAGGCGATCGTGGAGGAGAAGGACGCGACGCCCGAGCAGCGCGAGATCGCCGAGATCAACTCCGGGATCCTGGCCTTCGACGCGGCGTTCCTGCTCGACGCGCTGCCGCGCCTGCGCAATGACAACAACAAGGGCGAGTACTACCTCACCGACACCGTCCAGCTCGCCCGCGACGCCGGCCTCACCGTCGGTGCGCACACCATCGACGACGTGATGCAGACCGAGGGCGCCAACGACCGGGTGCAGCTCGCCGAGCTGGGGCGCGTGCTCAACGAACGCATCGTCGCCCAGTGGATGCGCGACGGCGTGACGGTGATGGATCCCGCGACGACGTGGATCGACGCAGACGTGCAGCTCGCCCCGGACGTGACGATCCTGCCGGGCACCCAGCTGCTCGGCGCCACGATCGTCGCCGAGGACGCCGTGATCGGGCCGGACACGACCCTCAAGGACTGCGAGATCGGCGCCGGCGCCCGCGTCGTGCGCACCCACGGCGAGCTCGCGGTGATCGGGGACCGGGCCACCGTCGGCCCCTTCTCCTACCTCCGCCCCGGCACCCAGCTCGGGATCAAGGGCAAGATCGGCGCCTTCGTCGAGACCAAGAACGCCCAGATCGGCGACGGCGCCAAGGTGCCGCACCTGTCCTACGTGGGCGATGCGGAGATCGGCGAGGGCACCAACATCGGCGCCGGCACGATCTTCGCCAACTACGACGGCATCAACAAGCACCGCACGGTCGTGGGCAGGCAGGCGCGCACCGGCTCCAACAACACCTTCGTCGCCCCGGTCACGATCGGCGACGGCGCCGGGACCGCCGGCGGCACGACGGTACGCCGCGACGTACCCCCCGGAGCGATGGCCGTCAGCAGCGGTCCCCAGCGCAATCTGGAGGGCTGGGCGCAGTCGAGACGACCGGGCACCCCGCAAGCAGACGCCGCCTCACGCGCGGGTGAACAGCAGGTGTCTCAGGACACCGACCCCGGGGTTGGGGCCGACGCCGAAGGTGGGACACAATCGTGAGTATCGGCCCGTACATCGGCCAGGCCCCGCCCCGCACCAAGGAGTCAAAGCTCGTGACCGGTTTGAAGAAGACCACCGAGAAGAACCTCATGATCTTCAGTGGCCGGGCGCACCCCGAGCTCGCCGACCAGGTGGTCGACATCCTCGAGTGCGGACTGGTGCCGCAGTCGGCCTACGAGTTCGCCAACGGCGAGATCTACGTCCGCTACGAGGAGTCCGTGCGCGGGTGTGACGCCTTCGTCATCCAGAGCCACACGTCGCCGATCAACGAGTGGATCATGGAGCACCTGCTCATGGTCGACGCGCTCAAGCGCGCCTCGGCCAAGCGGATCACGGTGGTCATGCCCTATTACGGCTACTCGC
>NZ_JANPEO010000298.1:0-3569 GCF_031422975.1 Nocardioides sp.
GAAGCCGCGCTTGGTCTTGCGACCGAGGTAGCCCGCCGTGACCAGGTGCTCGAGCAACGGTGCCGGCGCGAAGCCGGGCTCGCGGAACTCGAGGTAGAGCTCGCGCTGGATGGCCAGCGACACGTCGTTGCCGACGACGTCGAGCAGCTCGAAGGGGCCCATCGGCAGCGCGCAGCCCTGCTTCATGGCGGTGTCGATGTCGTCGGCCGTGGCGTAGTGCGCCTCGAGCATCTTCACCGCGTCGTTGAGGTAGGGGAAGAGCAGCGCGTTGACGATGAACCCGGCCCGGTCGCCACACGAGACGGCGACCTTGCTGACCTGGTCGCACAGGGCGCGGACCGTCTCGGCCACCTCGTCGGCCGTCGCGACCGTCGAGACGACCTCGACCAGCTTCATGATCGGCGCCGGGTTGAAGAAGTGCATGCCGATGACGTCCTGCGGACGACTGGTCGCCTTGGCCAGCGAGATCACCGGCAGCGACGAGGTGGTCGTGGCCAGGATCGCGCCCGGCTTGCAGATCTCGTCGAGGTTCTCGAAGAGCGTGGTCTTGATCCGCAGGTCCTCGGCGATCGCTTCGACCACGATGTCGACGTCGGCCAGGTCGTCCAGTGAGGTGGTGCCGGTCAGCCGTCCCAGCACGTCGGCCTTGGTCGACTCGTCGAGCTTGCCACGCTGGATCGCCTTGTCGAGCGACTTCTCGATCGTGGCGCGCACGCCCTCGACCTTGTCGAGGGAGCGACCGACAAACGTGACGTCGAAGCCGCTCTTGGCGAAGACCTCGACGATGCCGGCCGCCATCGTGCCCGTGCCGACGACGCCGACGATCGTGATCGGCCGCTTGAGCTGCGGCCTGTCGTCGGCGGACGGCGACTGCGCGTCGGCGACGATCGCGGAGCTGTCGACGCTCTCGTAGGTGTAGAAGCCCCTGCCGGTCTTGCGACCCAGCAGACCCGCGGTCACCATCTGCTTGAGGATCGGCGCCGGGGCGTGCAGGCGGTCGCGACCCTGCTTGTACATCGTGTCGAGGATCTCGTAGGCCGTGTCGAGACCGATCAGGTCGAGCAGCGCCAGCGGGCCCATCGGGTAGCCACAGCCGAAGCGCATGGCGGCGTCGATGTCGGCGCGGGTGGCGTACTTGGTCTCGAGCATCGAGGCGGCGTGGTTGAGGTAGCCGAAGAGCAGCGTGTTGGCGATGAAGCCGGCCTTGTCGCCGCAGACGACCGGGTTCTTGCCCAGCGTGCCCACGAGTCCTTCGACGTCGGCCAGCACAGCGGGCTCGGTGACGACCGTGCGGACGATCTCGACGAGGTTCTGGACCGGCGCGGGGTTGAAGAAGTGCACGCCCACGACCCGGCCGGGCCGGGTGTTGGCCGTGGCGATCTCGGTGACGGGCAGCGACGAGGTGTTGGTGGCGAGGATGGCATCGGGCTTGACGATGTCGTCGAGCCGGCGGAACAGGTCCTTCTTGATCTCGAGCGACTCGACCACCGCCTCCACCACGAAGTCGGCCTCGGCCAACGCGGACAGGTCGGTGGCGAACGAGATGCGGCCGAGGATCTCGGCCTGGCCGGCCTCCGACATCTTGCCGCGCGAGACCGCGCGCCCGGTGGAGTGCGACAGGTGTCCGCGCCCGCGCTCGACCGCTTCGTCGGTGAGCTCGACACCGATCACGCGGAAGCCGTTGCGGGCGAAGACCTCGGCGATACCGGCACCCATGGTGCCGAGTCCGATGACCCCGATCGTCTCGAAGGTACGGGGGGTGCGCTCGGTCGCTGCTGTCGTCATGCCCGCATGATGACACGACACAGCCGGTGCGAACTCGTCGGTAACCATCTGCTGAGCAGTCGGGCTGAGACGAATCTCACGTGGCGGTGACGTCCCCCAGGGTGTCCAGCAGGTGGTTGACCTCGTCCTCGGTCGTGTAGGGCGACAACCCGATCCGGACTCCGCCCTGCTCACCCAGACCGGCGTGGCGAGCGGCCTCGAGGGCGTAGAAGCTCCCCGACGGGGCGACGACGCCCCGTACGGCCAGCTGCCGACTGGCCTCGACGGGCGTGACGCCCTCCACCGTCACGAGCACGGTCGGCGTACGCCGCCGCGGCCGGCCGTGCACGGTCACGTGCGGCAGCTCCGCCAGACCGCCGAGCAGGCGACCCAGCAACGCCCGCTCGTGCGCCTCGACCGCCGTCATCCCCCACTGCTCGGCGAACTCCACGGCGGCCGTGACCCCCGCCAGCAGCTCGTAGGGCAGCGTGCCGAGCTCGAAGCGCTCCGGCACGGCGTCGGTCGAAGGCAGCAGCTTGTCGGGACGCAGCGTCGCCAGGAGCGCCGGGTCCGCGGCCAGCGCGCCGAGGTGCGGCCCGAACCACTTGTACGGCGAGCAGACCACGATGTCGGCTCCGAGCGCCACCATGTCGACCGGCTCGTGCGCTGCCAGGTGCACCGCGTCGACGAACACCAGGGCGCCCACCGCCTGCGCCGCGCCCACGATGCCGGCGACGTCGGTACGGCTGCCGAAGAGGTTGGACGCGGCGGTGACCGCGACGAGTCGCGTGCGGTCGCTCAGGAGTGGACCGAGGTCGTCCAGCTCTGCGGTCACCGGGTCGAACCCGAGCCACCGGACCGTCGCCCCGGCGCGCTCCGCCGCCAGCACCCACGGTCGGATGTTGGCGTCGTGGTCGAGGCGCGAGACCACGACCTCGTCGCCGGGCGCCCAGTCCCTTGCCAGGGTGCGAGCCATGTCGAAGGTCAGCGCCGTCATCGATCGGCCGAACACGACTCCCGACGGATCGGGCAGACCCACGAACCGAGCGAGGGCTGCGCGTGCCGCGACGACGGTCTCCTCGGCCATCGCGCCCAGCGCGGTGGGCCCGCCGCGCTGACACAGCCCGGCCCGCAGCGTGTCGGCCACGGCAGCCGCGACCGCCTCGGGCACGAGCGAGCCGCCCGGACCGTCGAACCTGGCCACCTGGGGATCGATCGCCGCGAAGGCGTCCCTCAGCTGCTGGACGTCGTAGGTGGTCAGGCTGTCGTCGACGCTCACACGACGATGCTCGCACGACGGCCGGTCAGCGCTCGGCGGCAGTCTCCGGGTACATTCCGTGCCCGTGAGGATCGTCGTTGCGCGCTGCCAGGTCGACTACGCCGGTCGGCTGACCGCGCACCTGCCGATGGCGACCCGGGTGTTGATGATCAAGGCCGACGGTTCGGTGCTCGTGCACTCCGACGGCGGGTCCTACAAGCCGCTGAACTGGATGTCTCCGCCGGCCACGTTTCGTGAGGGCAGCACCGAGGACGGTCAGGTCGAGTGGACGGTGAGCGCGGCCAAGACCGACGACACGCTGCGCATCCTGATCGAGGAGATCCACAGCGACTCCAGCCACGACCTCGGCGTCGATCCCGGCCTGCAGAAGGACGGCGTCGAGAAACACCTCCAGGAACTGCTGGCCGAGCACCCCGCGACCCTGTCCGCCGGTCTGACCCTGGTCCGCCGGGAGTTCCCGACGGCGATCGGACCGGTGGACCTGATGTGCCGTGACGAGATCGGCCTGAGCGTGGCCGTCGAGATC
>NZ_JANPEO010000299.1:0-1875 GCF_031422975.1 Nocardioides sp.
CCGGCGCCGTGGCCGTGATGGCCCTCGAGCGGGTCCCGGCCGACATCCGCGCCCAGGGCGGGGTCTCGCGCATGAGTGACCCCGACATGATCGAGAGCATCATCGCCACGGTCTCGATCCCGGTGATGGCCAAGGCCCGCATCGGTCACTTCGCCGAGGCGCAGATCCTGCAGTCCCTCGGTGTCGACTACATCGACGAGTCCGAGGTGCTGACCCCGGCCGACTACGCCAACCACATCGACAAGTGGCACTTCACGGTGCCGTTCGTCTGCGGCGCCACCAACCTCGGCGAGGCGCTGCGTCGCATCACCGAGGGCGCGGCGATGATCCGCTCCAAGGGTGAAGCAGGCACGGGCGACGTCTCCAACGCGGTCACCCACATGCGCACCATCCGGGCCGAGCTGCGCCGCCTCCACGGCATGGAGCCCGACGAGCTGTACGTCGCGGCGAAGGAGCTGCAGGCGCCGTACGACCTGGTCAAGGAGGTCGCCGAGGCCGGCAAGCTCCCGGTCGTGCTCTTCACCGCGGGTGGCATCGCGACCCCGGCCGACGCCGCGATGATGATGCAGCTCGGTGCCGAGGGCGTGTTCGTCGGCTCCGGCATCTTCAAGTCCGGCAACCCCGAGCAGCGCGCCGAGGCGATCGTCAAGGCGACGACGTTCTTCGACGACCCCGACGTGGTGGCCAAGGTCAGCCGCGGGCTGGGCGAGGCCATGGTCGGCATCAACGTCGACGAGATCCCGCAGCCGCACCGCCTCTCCGAGCGCGGCTGGTAGCCACCCGCCGCAACGTTCGCCTGCCGGTCGGGGCGGTGTTGTCGTCGCGACCGCTGGGTCGGCCATCCTGCCGGGATGCACCTGCTCTGGATGGACCGGTTGCGCGGTGCCGCGATCATCTGCCCCTCACTGTCGGGACCGCCCTGGTCCGCGGACGTCGGCACCCCTTCGTCGAGGCGTTGTTCACGTGGGCCTCCGCGCGGATGCCGGGAGGGAGACGGTGGGGGACCACCGATGAGGTCGCGACCACGACCGCGACCTAGGATCTGCCGACGTGGATCACACCATCGGCGTGCTCGCCCTGCAGGGCGACGTGCGCGAACACCTCGCCGTGCTCCGTCGCCTCGGCGAGGACGCCATCGCCGTCCGCCGCCCACGGGAGCTGGCCGCGGTGGACGGGCTGATCATCCCCGGCGGCGAGTCGACGACGATGATCAAGCTGGCCAGGATCTTCGAGCTGTTCGAGCCCCTCAAGGCCCGCGTCCGCGCCGGCCTGCCCACCTTCGGCACGTGCGCCGGGATGATCCTGCTGGCCGACCGGATCGAGGACGGCGCCGCGGGCCAGGAGACGCTCGGCGGGCTCGACATCACCGTGCGGCGCAACGCGTTCGGCCGGCAGGTGGACAGCTTCGAGGGCGACCTCACGGTCCAGGGGCTCGACGGGCCGGTGCACGCGATCTTCATCCGTGCGCCGTGGGTCGAGGCCGTGGGTGAGGGAGTCGAGGTACTGGCCCGGGTGCCTGCGGGACCGGCCGCCGGTAGGATCGTGGCCGTTCGCCAGGGGTCGCTGATGGCGACCTCCTTCCATCCGGAGGTCGGCGGCGACGCCCGGGTCCACGAGTTGTTCGTCGACCTGGTGCGCCGGGCCCGAGCCGAACTCCGTACTGACGAAGAGACGAAGAGGGACTGATGTCTGGCCACTCCAAGTGGGCGACCACGAAGCACAAGAAGGCTGTTGTCGACGCCAAGCGCGGCAAGCTGTTCGCCAAGCTGATCAAGAACATCGAGGTCGCCGCCAAACAGGGCGGTAGCGACATGTCCGGCAACCCGACCCTCTTCGATGCCGTCCAGAAGGCCAAGAAGAGCTCGGTCCCCAACA